>WBOU01000004.1:282135-490261 GCA_009268125.1 Chloroflexia bacterium SDU3-3
GCCGCACCCCCCCGCCCCCCCACCTGGGGGGGGCCCGCGCCACGGCCCACGGCTGCATACCGAGGTATACAATGGCGGCAAAGCGCGATTACTACGAAGTGCTTGGCGTCGAGCGAAACGCGACACCAGACGACATCAAGCGGGCCTACCGCAAGCTGGCGCGACAGTACCACCCCGATGTCAACAAGGACCCGGAGGCCGAGGCCAAGTTCAAGGAGATCAACGAGGCCAACGACGTGCTCTCCGACCCTGAGAAGCGCTCAATGTATGATCGCTTCGGCCACAACAGCCCGGGGGCGGGCGCGGGCGCGGGCTACGATCCGTTCGGCGGCATGGGCGGCGACCCGTTCGGCACGATCTTCGAGACCTTCTTCGGCGGCGGCATGGCCGGCGGGCGGGCCAGCCGGGGGCCGCAGCGCGGGGCCGACCTGCGCTACATGCTCTCGATCACCTTCGAGGAGGCCGTGTTCGGCGTGGAGAAGGATATCGAGTTCCGGCGGCTAGAGGCCTGCGGCACCTGCGGCGGCAACGGCGCAGAGCCAGGCACCGAGCCGACCCGCTGCCCCAAGTGCAACGGCGTGGGCGAGGTGCGCCAGCGCGCCCCGCTGTTCAACATGGTCACCGTCACCACCTGCGACATGTGCGGCGGCACCGGCTCGGTGGTCGCCATCCCATGCCGCGACTGTAAGGGCGAGGGGCGGCTGCGCAAGCCGCGCAAGCTCACCGTCAAGATCCCGGCGGGCGTGGATGGGGCCTCGCAGATCCGCATCAGCGGCGAGGGCGAGGCAGGCCCCCACGGCGGCCCCCACGGCAACCTGTACGTTGCCCTGGATGTGCAGCCGCACGAGTTCTTCCAGCGCGACGGCAACGACATCATCCTGGAGCTGCCGCTCAGCATCGCCAGCGCCGCGCTGGGCACCGAGCTAGAGGTGCCCACGCTCGACGGCATGGAGAAGCTGAAGGTGCCCGGCGGCACCCAGCACGGCGCAACCTTCAAGATCCGCAGCAAGGGCGTGCCCTTCCTGCGCGGCGGCGGGCGCGGCGACCAGATTGTGGTGACACGGGTGGTGGTGCCCACCAAGCTCAACGACAACCAGCGGCGGCTGCTCCAGGAGCTGGAGCAGGCCCTGCGCAGCGACCCGGCCAACAACGGCCAGGACGAAGGCGGGTTCAAAGGCTGGCTGAAGAGCACCTTTGGGCTCTAGCAACCGATCGCATCCCTTTCAGGCGGGAAGCGGGGGCGCGGGCCTCCGCTTCTCGCCTTGCGCCGTCTCTGCTCGGCACTCCGGCGCACCAAGCTCACGGCATCGTATTCGAACACACTACCAGAAGGATTGCTAGGCATGGCAGACATATTGTACGGGCGCAACGCGGTGCGCGAGGCCCTGCGGGCGAAGCGGCGCAGCTTCAAGCGCGTGCTCATCTCCAGCGGCGCGCAGGAGACCGGCGCGCTGGCCGAGATCATCAAGCTGGCCGAGGCGGCGGGCATCCCCGCCCAGCGCATCGACCGCCGCGACCTCGATAAGCAGCTGCGCGAGGTGAATCACCAGGGCGTGGCCCTGGAGTGCGGCCCCTACCCCTATGTGGAGGTGGAGGACTGCCTGCGCCTGGCCGAGGAGCGCGGCGAGCCTGCCCTACTGCTCATGCTCGACCACCTGCAAGACCCGCAGAACGTCGGCACGCTCATCCGCACGGCGGAGGTGGTGGGCGCGCACGGCGTGATCATGCCGGGCCGCCGCGCCGCCGAGGTGACTGCGGCGGTGGCCAACGCCTCGGCGGGCGCGACCGAGCACCTGAACATCGTGGTGGTGACCAACCTGGCCCAGACCATCGCCGAGGTGCAGAAAGAGGGCATCTGGGTGGTGGGTGCCGACGAGGATGAGAGCTCGAAGGTGTTCGACGAGGTCGACCTGAACATGCCGCTGGCCCTGGTGATCGGGGCCGAGGGCAGCGGCCTGGCCCGGCTCACCCGCGAGAAGTGCGACTTCTTGGTGAAGCTGCCCATGGCGGGCAAGATCGAGTCGCTGAACGCGGCGGTGGCCGGATCGCTGCTGCTGTACAGCGCGTGGCGCGCGCGGGCCGAGTAGCCGCACGTTCGCCAGACGGTATTCTTCTCGGTGCGCAGTTTGGGAGGCAATGATGAGCTATCTTGATCAGGCCCAGGTGCTTCTGGAGGAGTGGGTGCAGTCCGAGAGCCTGCGCAAGCACTGCTACGCGGTCTCGGACGCCATGCGCTACCTGGCCAGCCAGCAGGGCGCGGACGAGGATCTGTGGGCCGCCGTCGGGCTACTGCACGACATGGACTACGAGCGCTACCCCACGCTGGGCACCGATGAGACATCCAACCACCCCTACGTGGGCGTGGCCTACCTGCGCGAGCACGGCTGGAGCGAGGAGATAACCCGCGCCATCCTCTCGCACGCCGACTACAGCGGCGTCGAGCCGATCAGCCCCATGGAGAAGAGCCTGCGCGCGGTGGATGAGCTGTCGGGCTTCGTCACCGCCGTGGCGCTGGTGAAGCCATCCAAGCGCATCGCCGATGTGGATGTGGCCTCGGTGAAGAAGAAGATGAAGGACAAAGCCTTCGCCCGCGCCGTCAGCCGCGACGACATCCGCAATGGGGCCGAGCTGCTGGGCGTGCCGCTGGAAGACCTGATCCAGAGCGTGATCGAGGCGCTGCGGGCCGACGCCAAACGGCTGGGCCTTGAGGGCGTCTCCCCGGCCTAGCACCAGCGACGGCACACACAAAAACGGCACCTGCCCGACAGCAGGTGCCGTTTTCTTTTTCCCACCGCTAGCGCCACATAGGGGCTAGGCCGCCTGCCGCGCGGAGGCGCTGCTGGCCGACAGATCGCGTGAGCCGAACAGGTTCTCCAGCGCCAGCGCGCCGCTGCCGCTGAACGCGAGCGCCAGCGACGCGCCCATGAGCAGGAACACGAACTCGTAGCCGCCGTCGCCAGCGAAGAAGCCCTTGGAGAGGTGGACAGTGAGCAGCGCCACCAGCATGTTGAAGGCGCTGAGCAGCCCGATGTAGCGTGTGCCAAGGCCCAGGATGAGCGCCAGGCCGCCCAGCAGCTCCAGCGCGATCACGATCACGGCGGCCACCGCCGGAAGCGGGATGCCCAGGCTGCCGAAGAAGCCAGCCGTGCCCTCAATGCCCATCATGGTCAGCTTCTGCCAGCCGTGCATGAAAAAGACGATGCCGGTGAAGATGCGAAGGACGGTCAGGCCGTAGGGCTGCGTGCGCGCCCAGACATTTGCAAACATGGGGTTCCCTTTCTCTCTCTCTATACCGATACTATTGCGTTCGCTGAACATATTCGATGGCAGCAGTGTAGCTGCCGCATGTCATCTGCTCTGTCCCTTACGGCGTCCTTCTCAAGCTCTCATTTTTCTGCGCTAGAATGCCCTATTCTACCGCTGGTTGTATTACCCATGTTCCGCTATACTTGCAGAGAACAGGCCACCACCACCAAAAAGGACACGCCCATGGCATCCCGACGGCTCCCCACCGTGCGCAACACCACGCTCTCGCTCGGCCCCGGCGAGCGCGACATCCCGCTGGACACGGCGGAGTGGTTCGCGTGGCTCGGCGGGGCCACCTCGTTCTCGTACCAGGGCGCGGGCGGCGCGCTCACGGTGCGGCGCGAGCAGAAGGGCCGCCAGTGGTACTGGTACGCCTACCGCACCCAGGGGCGGCAGCTGCAGAAGCACTACCTGGGGCGCGACGCGGCGGTGACATCCGAGCGGCTGCGCGCCCTGGCCGCGCAGATGTCTGGGGCTGGCCAGCCTGCGGCAGCGCGCGCCGCCCTGTTCGGCACGGCGGCGATCTCGCTGGCGGGCCAGCCGGTGGCGCTGGGCGCGGCCAAGGCGCTGGGGCTGCTGGCCTACCTGGCCGCCCACGAGCAGCCCCAGCCGCGCGAGCAGCTGCTGGCCCTGCTGTGGCCCGACAGCGCGGGCGAGGCGGCCCGCAAGAACCTGCGCAACCTGCTGTGGAAGGTGCGCGCCGCGCTGGGCGAGGACACGGTGCAGGGCACCACCCACCTGTCGCTGCACGAGCGGGTCTGGACCGATGTGCGCGCCTTCCAGCAGGCCGCCCACGCCGCCAGCGCGGCCCAGGCGGCGGGGCGCGCCCTGGCCAGCCCGCACCAGATCATCCGTCGGCTCTACCGTGGCCCGCTGCTCGACGGCCTGTCGTTCGGCGACGCCGCCGACTTCGAGCTGTGGCTGGTGGGCGCGCGCGAGTTCTACTTCGAGCGCTACCAGCAGGCCCTGGCCGCCCTGGTAGAATCCGCCCGCGCCGCCCAGCGCTGGGCCGAGGTGGCGCGGATCGCCCGCGAGGCGCTGGCCAGCGACCCGCTGCAGGAGCCAGCCCACCGCGCCCTGATCGAGGCCCACGCCCACATGGGCGACCGCGCCGCCGCCCTGCGCCAGTACGACGCCCTACGCGATGTGCTCCAGCGCGAGCTGGGCGTCGCGCCCCTGCCCGAGACCGAGCAGCTCCGCCTGGACATCCTGAGCGGCGACATGCCCCAGGCCGCGCCGCCCGCCCAGCCGCCCCAGGCCAGCCCCGCGCCGCTGATCGGGCGCGGGGCCGAGCTGGCGGCCATGCGCGAGGCCTGGCAGGCCACCGCCGGGCGCGCGCAGGTGGTGGCGCTCCAGGGCGAGGCGGGCATTGGCAAATCGCGCCTGTGGCAGGCCTGGCTGGCCGGGCTGGATGCCCGCCCCGCCTTGCTCGCGGCCCGCTGCCTGCCCATGACGCAGCACATGCCGCTGGCCCCCGCCATCGGCCTGCTGCGCGCCGAGCCATCCCGCGAGCGGCTGCTGGCTATGGCCAGCTTCACCCCGCCCAGCTGGCTGGCCGATCTGGCGCGGATCATGCCCGAGCTGCACGCACCCGCCCACCCGCTGCCCACGCCCCCCGCGCTGCCCCCCGCCGAGGAGCAGCTGCGCCTGTTCGAGGCGCTGGTGCTGGGCCTGGGGCTCGCGCCCGGCCAGCCCGCCGTGCTGGTGGTGGAGGATGTGCACTGGGCCGACAAGGCCACGCTCGACTGGCTGGGCTACCTGACCCACCGCGCCCAGGCCATGCCGCTGCTGGTGGTGATCACCTACCGCCCCGAGGAGCTGCCGCCCGCGCTGCTGGGGCTGGTGGCCGCCTGGTCGCAGGCCGGGCTGCTGCGCAAGATCGCGCTGGGCAGGCTCAGCCGCGACGAGACGGCGGCGCTGGTGGCCTCGCTGGTGGGCGACCTCAGCCAGGTCGAGCAGATCTACGCCCAGAGCGACGGCAACCCCTACTTCATCAGCGAGCTGGCCCAGGCCGCCCCCGGCGACATCCCGGTGGCGCTCACCGACCTGATCGCCTCGCGGCTGGCCGCCCTCTCCGACGAGGCGCTGCAGGTCATCCAGGCCGCCGCCGTGCTCCAGCCCGAGACCGACTTCTTCATGATCCAGCAGACCAGCGGCTGCGACGACGCGACCCTGCTGCGGGCGCTCGACCTGCTGCAGGCCGCCGGGCTGCTGCGCGACGACGGCGAGCGCTATGTGTTCGGCCACCCCCTGATCGCGGCGGTGGTGGAGCGCGGCCTGGGCAGCGCCCGCCGCGTGCTGCTGCACCGCCGCGCCGCCGCCGCCTGGGAGCGGCTGGAGCCAGCCCAGCTGCGGCTGGCCGCTGGCCGCATGGCCTGGCACTACCGCGAGGCGGGCGAGGGCAGCCGCGCCGCCCGCTACGCCGAGCAGGCGGGCGACCAGGCCCTGGCGCTCAACGCCAACGCCGAGGCCGCCCACTTCTACCAGATGGCGCACGAGCTGGACCCGCACCCCGCCCGCATCTTCGGGCTGGGACTGGCCCGCTACCGCCTGAGCGAGCTAGACGCGGCGCGCGCCTGCTTCGAGGCCGCCGTGCAGGGCTACGAGGCGCAGGATGATACCAGAGGTGCGGCGATGGCCTGCCTAGAGCTGGCCCGCTCGTTCCTGGGCACGGGCGATGTGGGGAAGGTGCAGCTATGGGTGCAGCGCGGGCGGCAGCACCTGGCCGACGAGCAAGACCCCGTGGAGCAGGCCCGCGCGGCCTACCTGCTGGGCGCGAGCATGCGGGTCAGCGGTGGCTCGCTGGCCGAGGCCGCCAGCCTGCTGCGCAGAGCCTATGTGCTGGCCCAGCTGGGCAAGGCCCCCCAGCTGCTGCTCGACATCCTGCTGGAGCAGGGCAACGTGGCCGCGCAGCAGGGCGATCTGCCGCTGGCCATCCAGTTCTACCGCACCCTGGTGGCCAAGGGCGAGGCGGCAGATGAGGTGCTGGTGCGCGTGATCGGCCATAACAACCTGGCCTACCACGCCATGCTGCTGGGCGACATGGCCACCGCCCACGCCGATATCGACGCCGCCTTCGCCCTGGTCGAGCGCCACAACCTGATGCTCACCCGCCAGTGGCTCTACAGCACGCGCGGCGAGATCGCCCTGGCCGAGGGCGACTGGGACGCCGCCGAGGCCTGGCTGCGGCGCGGCATGGTGCTGGCCGAGCGCTACGGCAACCGCGAGCACGTGGCTACCTACCACGCCAACCTAGCCATGGTGGCGCGCGGTCGTGGCGACGTGGCCCGCGCCGCCACCATGCTGGAGGAGGTGCGCGCCGAGGCCGAGGCAGGCTTCTTCCTGGCCCAGGTCGAGCTGCGCCTAGCCGAGACCCACCAGCTGCTGGGCGATGCGCCCGCCACACAGGCCGCGCTCGCCCGCGCCGCCGCCCTGCTGGCTGGCTCGGAGTACGGCTGGCTCAAAGCCTGGCTGGCCCGCCTGCGCTGACGCTGAAGACCGTTTTACTACCAAGGGCGCGAAGGGGACGAATACCACGAAGACGCGAAGGCGCTAAGGAGAACCGTTTACCACCAAGACTCCAAGGCTCCAAGAAAAATGAGCCTGCCAGCGCTGGGCGCAGCCTTCCCGCTGCGGTGAAGATTATGGCCAGCAGGCCGATAGTCGCACCTTCGCTGGATGGGCGAGGCCGCTGGCCTGCCCGCGCGGGCCGCTGGCTCGCACGCCCCTCGATAGAACCAACCCCATGCGGCGAAGCTGCTGCTCGTGCACACTGGCCATATGCACGAACACCCCTGCAATGCATGCGATGCAACCCAGCGCGGGCGGGCACCAGACCCGACCCTACGTCGATGAAAATCAACGCGACCCCATCCCGCCCGGCCCATGCGGCGAAGGTGCCGCTAGTGTTTTGCTGGCCATATGCACGAATACCAGCCGCCAGCATTCGGCATTGGAATGCTTCAAATTGGGGGTTCGAAGGGGGCGTCGCCCCTCGCAGGGGTTCTGGGCCCTAGCCCCCAGAACCCGCCCGCGCAGGGCATCCACCCACCAAACAAACGGAACTACTCTCTTGCAGCAGCATGGTCGGCCCCTTGCTGCAGAACAATCGGCCGCATACATGGGTGGCAGTCGTGATACATGTAAAAATCTGCAGTAAACGAAAAACATGTAAGCGCCTTAAGGCTTCCCCATGCGAAATGCTCGCACCACCTCCTTCAGTTTTGCAGTCAAAAATCGCCAGCTTGTCCACTGTGGCGCTGACATGGTTAGGCCCCATGTCCAAGAACATGGGGCCGCTACGTCCGCATACTTGCCTGCAGAGGGCGTTCAGGGATTGATGTTCGGCAAGGCCCAGCTCAGCACCGCCGCGAAGGGGGCGGTGGCTCCGATGAGCGCTGGTAGGCACCAAAGGTAGACATTGTGTAGGATCACCGCGTCGGCCAGCACATCGACATAGTTGCCCCCCTTCTCCGCCTCTGTCGGAGTCGCCATCAGGAATACGTCCCTTACGGCCAAAGGTCAGCCACTATTGGAAGCTGTTGAAGGCAACGACTTTATTCGTCGTTGCCGTGATCTCAACCTGCAGCGACTGGGGCTGATGAGCTCAACCGTGGCGAAGGCCGCCACAGCCTGGCGAGTGCGGTGTGCCACTATCGTAAGCGTTTATCACCCGACCTCCGCCACCCGGTGCGAACGTCGGAGGGATGACCTCAGACGGTCGGAACGGTGCCACCGTCGATAACGAACTCAGCGCCATGAATTGCAGCGGCGCGATCCGAGGCTAGGTAGGCGATAAGGTCAGCGACCTCATAGGGTTCGGCCGCACGCCCAATCGGGATGCCGCCTAAACTGTCGAGCACGACTTGGCGCGCCTCCTCGATCGTGCCGCCATTGGCGGCCTGCAGGCGCTTCAGCAGGTCAACGGACGACTCGGTCATGATCCAGCCGGGGGAGACAACGTTCACCCGCACACCCTTCGGCCCCAGCTCCTTGGAAAGGGACTTGCTGTAGGTCTTGAGTGCGGCCTTGGCGGCTGCATAGGCAGTGGTCGCCTCGGGAAGAGGCAGGACCGACTGGATAGAAGTCACGTGCACCACCGCGCCGCTGCCGCGTTCGATCATCTGCGGAATGAGGAGGCGATCAAGGCGAACGGTCGCCAAAAGATTCAGGTTCAGTTCGGCCAGCCAGTGATCGTCCGTCAAGGCGACAAAACCCCCACCCGGCGTGGCCGAACCGCCGAGCACGTGGGCGAGGATATCGACGCCACCCATGCGTTCGAGTGCCGCCTTAGCCAGGATTTCCCCACCCTCGGCCGTCGTCAGGTCCGCTTGGACGAACTCGACGCCGTCGATGGGATCCGGGGTTCCGCGTGCGGCAGTGATCACCTGGGCGCCGCCTGCCACGAAGCGGTCGACGGTGGCGCGGCCCGCACCCTTGGTGCCGCCGCTGACGAGAACACGCTTGCCTGCAAACTCGGTCGAATGAACATGGAAGGTCATACCGTGATCTCCAGGGCTTTGATGGCGTCGTTGTCGAGCGTGAAGCGGTAGGTGAAACGGATCGGGCTGCCCGGGAAATCGCCGTAGGCGGGGCCTTCGACGACGATCTGAGCGTCCTCGTACCGGACGGTGTCTGGCGTGAAGATCGCTTTTGCGCCGACCACCGCCTCTTCGAGCAAGGTCCGCAGTTCGGCGTGGCCATCGTAACGGCGTCCGTTGTCCAAGACAACCACGTCGGCGGCAAAGGGCTTCAACATGCCGTCCACATCGAGTTGTGCGTTTGCCTCGACATAGTCGGCTATAGGCTTGGGTAATGCTGCTGTCATTTGGCATCCTCTCCATTGTTGCGTTTCAGAAATGATAGTGATATGCTGAAGGAATGTCAAGAACAGACAAAGAAGTTGGGTACATACCAAAAGGTAAGTGTATGAGCTACTCGCCTCAGAATGCCGCGCAGAATGCGCAAAACGTGATTCGTGTGCTTGAAGGTCGGTGGAAGCTCGTGATCTTGTTTCAGCTGTTTGACTCCAACATCCGCCGGTTCTCGGAGCTGGAACGAGCCATCCCAGGCATTTCCCAGAAGATGCTGATCCAGCAGCTGCGGCAGCTGGAAGCCGACGGCGTTGTCACCCGCATTGTCCATGCCGAGGTGCCGCCTCGGGTGGAGTACCATCTCACTGCCTGGGGGCAAACCCTCTGCCCGGTGCTCGATAAGCTGCTCACTTGGGCAGAGTCGGCGCCAGACGAGGTTCGGGCACGCCTCATCAATACCGGCACGATGGTGGATGACCTCGCCGCCGGAAATGACACGTTCTAGCCACCCCTTGAGACGTTTGTCGATGTTGTTGGCCTGTAAGTAGTACCAGGGGTTCTGGGAGCAATGGAACGGAAAGCCCGGTTAAGCGGATTCGTGTACATTGCTTCCTCATATGGTTTTTTTGCATAATCCCTCAAAACGGTCAAATACACCAGAACAGATGCGCGTGCAGAGAGCTACAACCCACTCACGGGGGCAAAAGAGCACCTTTTTGCGTCCGAAATCACTAGAGATAATTAGAAACGCATTGCGTATGTTCTGCATGGGGATGCTTCAAAGCGCTTACATGTTTTCGTTTATTGCAGGTTTTCGCCCGTATTACGGCTACCCTCCTACATCACAAGAAACGCGTAGAGTAATAGGATGGCGCGTAGATTGACCCAAAATCGAGGGAATTAAAGCAGCCCCATGGTTCACCCCATCGCCACTCATCCAACAACGTAGTGCCTTGGAGTCTTGATGGTAGAAAACGTCGCATCTTCGTGGCAAGCGGTGTAACCTACATTTGACGCGCTCCCCGCGATCTTCTATGATAGGCACATTATCGCCGTAGATACCAAGGGTACATATGCGCATCGCAATCACAGGCGCGAGCGGGCAGCTCGGGCAGGCGCTGGGCCAGGTGCTCGGCCAGCAGCACGAGATCATCGCCCTCAGCCGCGCCGAGCTCGATATCGAGCAGCCCGCCGCTGTCGAGCAGCTGGCCGCCACCGGGGCCGAGCTGGTCATCCACCCCGCCGCCTACACCAACGTGGATGGCTGCGCCCGCGAGCCGGGCCGGGCCTACCGCGCCAACGCCCTGGGCACCAAGCATGTGGCGCTCGGCTGCCGCGCGCTGGGCGCGCCGCTGGTCTACATCAGCACCAACGAGGTCTTCTCGGGCCACGGCAGCCGCCCCTACTACGAGTACGACCAGGCCGCGCCCATCAACCCCTACGGCTGGTCGAAGTGGTGCGGCGAGCAGATCGTGCGCGAGCTGCTGGATGAGTTCTACATCGCCCGCGTGGCCTGGCTGTACGGCGGCGAGCGCAACTTCGTGCGCACCGTGCTGCGGCTAGCCGCCGAGCGCCCCGAGCTGGCCATGGTGGATGACGAGATCGGCTCGCCCACCTACACCTACGACGTGGCCGAGGCCGTGGGCCAGCTGGCCCAGACCCGCCACTTCGGCACGTACCACGTGGTGAACGAGGGCAGCTGCTCGCGCTACGACTTCGCCGCCGAGATCCTGCGCCAGGCTGGCAGGGCCGACTTCCCGCTCAAGCGCATACCGCTGGCCGCATTCAAGCGCGACAGCGTGGTGCCGCCCTACACCCCGCTGGCCAACGCCGCCGGGGCCGCGCTGGGCATCACGCTGCGCCCGTGGCAGGAGGCCGTGGCCGCCTTCCTGGCGCGCTAGCGGGCACACTGGGGCGGGCCAAGGCAGGCCCGCCATTTGCTGGGAGCATGGCGCGCCAGCGCCGCTATCACCATGATCGACATCATCATCCCAAACTACAACGGCGTCGCCCACCTGCCCACCTGCCTCGACTCGCTGCGCCGCCAGACGCGCGGCGATTTTCGTATCACGGTGGTGGATGACGGCTCCGCCGACGGCTCGCTCGACCTGCTGGGCCGGGAGTACCCCGAGGTGCAGGTGCTGGCCATGGCGCAGAACGGCGGCTTCGTGCGCGCCGCCAACGCGGGCATCGCCGCCACCAGCGGCGAGTACGTGGTGCTGCTGAACAACGACACCGAGGCCACGCCCGGCTGGCTAGCCGCCCTGGTGGGCGCGCTAGAGCAGCACCCCGAGTACAGCTTCGCCGCCAGCAAGCTTATGCTCTTCACCCAGCGCGATACCTTCCACTCGGCGGGCGACGGCTACCGCAGCGACGGCGTGCCCTTCAGCCGGGGCGTGTGGCAGCGCGACACCGGCCAGTACAATACCCCCGAGCCAGTGTTCGGGCCATGCGCCGGGGCCGCCGCCTACCGCCGCGCCGACCTGCTGGCCCTGGCCGAGGGCGGCAGCGTGCTCGACCCCGACCTGAAGATGTACTGCGAGGATGTCGACCTGAACCTGCGGGCCTGGCGGCGCGGCCTGCGCACCATCTACGTGCCCGAGGCCGTGGTCTACCACCGGCTCAGCGCATCCGGCGGCGGCGTGCTGGCCAGCTACTACTGCGGGCGCAACTTCATGCTGGTGTGGGCCAAGAACATGCCCGCCCACCTGGCCCGCCGCGCCTGGCCCGGCCTGGTGCTCTCCGAGCTGGGCTTCGCGCTCCACTCGCTGCGCCACATCCGCGAGAAGGCCGCCCGCATGCGCCTGCGCGGCCAGCTGGATGGCCTGCGCGCCCTGCCCCAGTTCATCGCCAAGCGCTCCCAGCGCGCCGCCCCCAGCATCCCGCCCGACAACAACGGACAAGGCTCTATGGAAACTGTGACTCTCTCGGTCGTTATACCGGCCTACAATGAGGAGCGCCGCCTGCCCGAGACGCTGCGGCGCGTGCTGGCCTACCTAGATGCCCAGCCCTACAGCAGCGAGGTGATCGTGGCCGACGACGGCAGCGCCGACACCACCGCCGCCATCGTCGATCAGCTGGCCGCCGCCCACCCCACGCTGCGCCTGCTGCGCCTGCCCCACCGCGGCAAGGGCGCGACGGTGCGCTCCGGCGCGCTCGATGCGCGGGGCCGCTTTGTGCTGCTGTGCGACGCCGACCTGGCCACCCCGATCGAGGAGTGGGAGAAGCTCGCGCCCTTCTTCGAGCAGGGCTACCAGGTGGTCATTGGCTCGCGCGAGGGGATGGGGGCCAAGCGCCTAGGCGAGCCGTGGCACCGCCACGTGATGGGCCGCGTGTTCAACACCGTGGTGCAGCTGGTGGCCTTCCAGGGCATCCAGGACACCCAGTGCGGCTTCAAGGCCTTCACCCGCCCGGTGGCCCGCGACCTATTTGGCCGCACCCAGCTCTACGGCGAGGACGCCAAGCCGGTGGTGGGCGCTGCCGTCACCGCCTTCGATGTCGAGATCCTGTTCCTGGCCCGCAGGCGCGGCTACCAGATCCGCGAGGTGCCGGTGGTGTGGTACTACGGCGAGGATACCAAGGTCGACCCGCTGCGCGACTCGTACCGCAACTTCCGCGATGTGCTGGCGGTGCGCTGGAAGGCCATGCTCGGCCTCTACCCCGACCTCCACGCGCCCCACCCCGAGCCGGTCGATCAGCCCGGCAAGCTCTAGCGCACGGCGCAGAAGCGGCCAGCAGAGGTGCACTCTGCTGGCCGCTTCTTTTTTGAAAAACATGCGCCGCCGCGTGCGCAGCCGCCGTACCGCTGCGGGCTGGATCATGGCCAGCAGCCCCTACGCAGCACCTTCGCCGGATGGGCCAGGCCGGGGAGCAAAAGCACCGCTTCACTACAAAAGCAAAGAACCAATTCACCACGAAGACACAAAGGCGCGAAGGGGGCAAAAGGGTTCAACAGGTATCACTACTTTCTGGGTTGTTTCCGCGTCGTTTTGGGCCGACCGGCGGCAATGCTTGCAGCGTTGCGCGGTCGGGCCGACCGGGTGCGGCTTCGATCATGATGGTAGTTCTTGATTGCTGGGTGTGTGCCCTACGCGGGCAGCGTCTGGGGGCCAGCCCCCAGAACCCCCGCGAGGGGGCATCGCCCCCTTCGAACCCCCAATTTTGGGCGTTCCCGTGCTCTTCCCTGGCTGCTGGGGTTCATGCATATGGCCATCCAGACTTTAGCAGCACCTTCGCCGCATGGGCCGAGTAGGTAGGGCTGGGCGGGAACTTGCGAGCCAGCAGCCTAGCCCATCCAGCGAAGGCGCACCTATAGGCATGCTGGCCATGATCGGCACGTAGCGGGAAGGCTGTGCCCAGCGCTGGCAAGCTGATTTCCCCTTGGAGCCTTGGTGGTTAATCGCTTCCCTCGCGCCTTCGCGTCTTCGTGGTTTTCGTTCCCTTGGTGTCTTGGAGTCTTGGTGGTTAATCGTTCCCCTTTGCGGCTTCGTGGTTATTCGCTCGGCCAGCGGTAGGGCGTGCCCTCGGGCAGGCGCAGCACATCCACCCCCACCGCCCCGAATGAGGCCGCGCCGCCAGCCGCCGGGCGCTCCAGCCGCGCGAACTCGGTGTACTGCACCACGCGGTCGCCGCTGCGGAACTCGTTCGTCACCGGCGCGCCCAGGTCGGCCTGGCCGCCGTGCTGCTGGTAGAACGCCGCGAAGCCCGCCCCCACCGTGGGCTGCTCCATCGCCCCATTGGCCCCGATATCGCCAGCCGCCAGCCACACCCCCACAGGGGCCTGCGCCGCTAGGCCGCCAAGCGGCAGGCGCAGGCAGCCGCGCAGGAAGCACTGCTGGGTGTAGCCCACGAAGGGCGCGGCAGGGCCGAGCGGCAGGCCCAGGCGCGGCTCGCCGCCCAGGCGCTGCCACTCGGCGTAGAGCGCCGGGGGCACATACTCGCTGCGCCCCGCGATCCAGCCGCTCGCCATCATCGCGCCGCCCGCCGCCACCGCCACGCTGGCCACGCGCTGCGGCTGGCCGCCATCCACCTGGGCGAAGAGCGTGTAGGTGCCGGGCGGCAGGTCGGCGGGCAGCGCCAGCGGCTGGATGTGCTGCACCCCGGCGGGCGGGATCTCGGCGGGGGCAACCGCGCCGTAGGCCAGCGGCTGCCGCGCCTGGGCCAGCGTGGCCCCCGCCGCGTCGGCCAGCGTGACAGCGATCTCGGGCTGGGCGGTGCTGGGCGCTTCGGCCTTGATCACCAGCGTCACGGGCAGGATCTCGCCGGGGTGCAGCGGCTGGGGCGGCAGGCCGTAGCTGCCCAGGCGCAGCCCCGCGCCCAGCGGCGTGTCGGCCAGGTGCAGCTCGCCGGTATCAAGCGGGCGGTAGAGGTCGATAGTGCCGCGCGAGCCATCCTGGGCGTAGCGGTGGGTGATCAGGGCGATCACCTCGGGCATGAGCCAGTTGCCCAGGTAGTCGAGCGCCACCAGCGGCACCGCGCCGTTGGCCAGATCCACCCGCAGCGAGCGCATGTCCCACAGCGCCAGGGTCTGGCTGTGCTCGAAGGCCTGCAGGCGCGAGGTGTGGCGGGCCTGCGCGGCCACGCCCGGTATGTCGGTGAGGATGGGCGCGGGCGCGACCGCCACCTCGCGCACTAGCGCGGCGTTGCTGCGGGCCATCACCGCCAGGATCTGGCGCTCGCGCCGCAGATCCTGCCAGACCCCGCGCCGCCCCACGATCAGGCGCGGCGGGTTGCTGCCCTCGATGATCCCCGCGCCCTTCACAAAGTGCTCGCTCCAGCTTGGGTAGTAGCGCACCAGCGCCCCCGCCAGCAGCAGCAGCGCCAAGTGCGGCAGCAGGTCGGCCCAGCGAAACCGCGTGTCGCCCGCATCCGCGCGGCGCAGCGCTAGCGCGGCCAGCCAGATCAGGCCGACGTACAGCTCAAGAAAGTAGTTTAGGTACGCGCCCACCTTGCCCACGCCCAGCGCCGTGGCCGTGCCCAGCGCGGCGTAGACCAGCGGCGGCGCGGCCACGGCCAGCGCGGCCCGCCAGCCCGCGCGCTGGCGCAGCGGCAGCAGCGCCACCAGCGTGCCCAGCGCCCCCGCCGCGAACAGCGTGGCGTGGATGGCCAGCTGCTGCTGCCAGAAGCCCAGCGCCAGATCGGCCTGCCACGTATTGGCGTTGGCCAGCACCACGTGGTCGAAGAACCGGCTGCGCGACGCCAGCGCGGCGCAGGCCAGCCCGCCTAGCGCCAGCACCAGGCCCGCCAGCGCCAGCCCGCGCGGCCAGCGCCGCAGCAGCAGCGCGGCCATGGCGGCGGCGGGCGCGGCCAGCAGCGAAGGCTTGGTGAGCAGCGAGAGCGCCAGCAATAGCGCGGCCAGCGCCACCCAGCGGCGGCCCGCCCGCTCGTCGCCCGCGCGCAGCGCCGCTAGCAGGCCCCACACGCCCAGCGCCACACCCAGCATGTCCACCCGCATCACCACCGCCCACTCGCGCACGATCGGCAGGCACAGGAAGGCCAGCCCCAGCAGCACGCGCGCCAGCAGCGGCGGTCGCTGCGGGGCGCGGCCCGCCAGCGCGGCCACGCCCCAGGCGCAGGCCAGCGTGGCCAGCAGCGACACCAGCCGACCGGCCAGCAGGGTATTGCCTATGATCGAGGAGAGCGCAAAGGTGACGAGCAGGAAAACCGGCGGGTAGTTCACCACCATGAAGGGCGGCTGATCGAGCGGGCCGTAGAGCTGCCAGAGCGAGGTGCCCGAGCGCATCAGGTCCACCTGGCTGATCAGCGGCCCCTCGCCATAGTCCAGAGGGTAGGGGTAGCGCAGCACCTGGGCCACGTGCAGCGCGAAGAAGCCCAGGTTCAGCGCCACCAGCCCAGCCAGCAGGGCCAGCAGGGCGTAGGCCGCCAGCCGCGCCGCCGGGGCGGCTGGCCGAGCCAGCGCCACCCCGGCAGGTGAGAGTTTTGTCATAGGGCGATCAGTTAATCAGGGCCGCCTCGCCAAGATCCTGCAGCCTGCGCAGCCGTGCGTACATCCCGTTGCACGCCACCAGCTCCGCATGCGATCCGACCTCGACGATCCGGCCTTTGTCGAGCACAATGATCCTATCGGCGTTGCGGATGGTCGAGAGCCGGTGCGCCACCACGAAGGTGGTGCGGCCCTGCATCAGCCGGCCCAACGCCTGTTGGATAAGCCGCTCCGAGCGCGTGTCCAGCGCCGAGGTCGCCTCATCCAGAATGAGCACGCGCGGGTTGCGGATGAGCGCCCGCGCGATCGCGATGCGCTGCTTCTGCCCGCCCGAGAGCCGTGCGCCGCGCTCGCCGATCAGCGTCTCCAGCCCATCGGGCAGCTGGCTCACGAACTCCAGCACGTTGGCATCTTCCAGCGCCTGCTGCAGCTGCTCGTCGCTCACATTATGCACGCCGTAGAGGATATTCTCGCGGATTGTACCATCGAACAGCACCGTCTCCTGCGGCACCACCGAGAGCGAGCGGCGGTAGGTGCGCAGGTCGAGCTGGTCCATGTCCACGCCATCCAGCAAAATATGCCCGCTGGACGGGCGGATGAAGCCGATCAGCAGGTTCAGCAGCGTGCTCTTGCCCGCGCCCGACGGCCCGACCACCGCAATCGTCTCGCCGGGCTGCACCTCCAGCGAGAAATCGCTGAGCGAGTGGGTGTCGCTGCCCTTGTAGCGGAAGCTGATGTGGTCGAACACGAAGTGGCCGCCCACCGTCGAGACCTCATCCTTGCCCTCGTTCTGCTCCAGGTCGGGGCTTTCCAGCACCTCGCCGATCGAGCGCACCGACTCAAGCCCCTTGGTGATCTGCGGGGCCAGGTTGATCAGGGTCATCACCGTGCCAGTGAGCGTGTTGAAGTAGCCGGTGAGCAGCACCACCGTGCCCACGCTGATCGGCAGGATCTGGGTGTAGCAGATATAGCCCGCCACCAGCAGGCATAACACGTTAAATAAGTTAATCGTCACCCACGAGAGCGCCTCGAACCAGGCGTTGATGCTGTCGAGCCGTAGGCCCGCGTCATTCACCTGCGAGAGCTTGGTATCCACGCGGGCGATAGCGTCGCGCTCGATGCCGTGGGCGCGGGTCACGGGGATGAGCTGGATCATCTCGATCACCCGCGAGGACATCTGCTCAATCTCGGCGCGGAAGGCGTTGTTGCGGTTCTGGATGGGCGTGCGCATGGCCCGCACCAGGCCAACCGAGGCGGGCACTGTCACCGCAAAGAAGATCAGAAACCACGGCGCGCGCATGGCCGTGATCACGATCGCCGCGCCCATGGTAAACAGCGCCGCAGGCACCAAGTTGAACACCTGGCGCGTCAGCTGCTCCAGGATCTCCACGTCGCGCAGCGCCTTGGTCTGCAGCGTGCCGGTGCTGGCGCGGCTGTAGTAGCCGATCGAGAGCTGCTGCATCTGGCGGCAGATCGTCGAGCGCAGGATCTTCTCCACACGGCGGATGGCCATGCTGGTGTAGCGGCTATAGAAAAAGTGCATCGGGATGTTCTGCACCAGCAGCACCAGCATCACCACCGCGTTCACCCACAGGTCGGCAATGCCATGGCTGTGCGGGTTCGAGAGGATGTCGACGATGTTGGCCGTGATCAGGGGAATCATCCACGATGGACTATGCTTCACAAAGTAGCAGAGCATCGCCACCGCGATGCGCAGCTTGTCACCACTGTAGAGGTAGAGCAGAGTCTGAAGTGGGTGCTCGGCGGAGTAGGTGTGTTCGAGGGGGAGCTGGGGGCCAGCGAGGCGGGGGGAGAGGGTGGAGGGATCTGCGTTCATGGCTTCCTCAATGGTAGTATGGATACATATCAGATACCAGATTCCCCCCTCCATCGTCAACCATCCTATGGCCGATCTGGCAGGAGGGACGGCGAGCGTAACAAAGCCGCAGGCTTGCGCACCTTGCGCCCCTGCGGCTCTGCGTGGAAGCACTCTCTTCAGATCATCGCCGCGCCCCTGTGGCTAGGCCGCGCGGCGGCAAAAAAGACTAGCTCCTATAGTACCACTTTCATCCGATCATAACTACTACAATATCGGTATATTGCGATATGTTCACAGCTCGATCAACCTAGCGATGCCAAAGAGAAATATGCGGGTACGGCATCTCGCCGCACCCGCATATCGTCAAAACAAAAGATAGCCTAACCCTTCACGCCACCAGCGCTCAGACCCGAGACCAGATTGCGCTGCAGGTAGAGGAACAGCACCGTAACCGGCAGCGAGATGATCAGCGCGCAGGCCGCGAACAGGCCCCACGGGTTACGGTAGCCATCCTGCAGGGCGAACACGCCCACCGTGGCGGTGTACTTGTTCGGGTCGAACAGCACTGTCTGCGCCACGATGAAGTCGCCAAAGCCCGAGAGGAAGCCGAACAGCGCCGTCACCGCGATCGCCGGGCGGGCCAGGGGCAGCATCACCATCAGGAAGGCCTGGGTGGGCGTCGCGCCGTCGATCATGGCGGCCTCCTCCAGGTCGATCGGGATGGTGTCGAAGTAGCCCTTCAGGTTCCACACGTTGAACACGATCGCGCCCGAGGCATAGACCAGGATGAGGCCCCAGTGGCTGTCGAGCAGGCCCAGCCAGTTCAGCAGCAGGTAGTAGGCGGGCAGCGCCAGCGAGGCCGGGAAGGCCTGCAGCGCCAGCATGCCGGTGAGCACGCCGCCGCGCCCACGAAACTTGAAGCGCGAGAGCGCGTAGCCCGCCGCCACCGTCATGATCAGCGTGACCACGGTGGTGACGCCAGCGATCTTGATGCTGTTCCACAGCCACAGCGGCAGGTTCAGCGAGGCATCGTGCCGGGTCAGCACATCGCGGAAGTTGTCGAAGGTCGGGTTGGTGGGCAGCAGCTGCAGCTCGGTCGAGTAGAGCTGATTGCCGGGCCGCAGCGCCGCCTGGATCACAAAGTAGATCGGGAAGACCGAGAAGATCAGGCCCAGCGCGAGGATGGCATACTGAAGCGCCAGAGCGGCGGCAGAGGGTCGTCGTAGGTTCATTCGTACACCGCCTTCGTGGCATTCGTGATGCGGGTGTAGGCCAGCGTCAGCACCAGCAGCAGCACAAAGACCACAATCGAGAACGCGCCCACCAGGCCGAAGCGGAACTGGCCCTGGAAGCCCTGGTTGTAGGCCCACACGATCAGCAGCTCGGTCGCGCCGGGCTTGCCAGGCAGGCCGTAGGGGCCGCCCTTGGTCATCAGCCACACCGTCTCGAAGATCTTCAGCGTGGTGATCACGCTCAAGATGATCGCGGGCAGGGCCACAGGCTGCAGCAGCGGCAGCGTTAGGCTGCGCAGCTTGGTCCAGTAGCTCGCGCCATCGATGTCGGCAGCCTCGTAGATATCATCCGGGATGGACTGCAGGCCACCCAGCAGGATCAGCATAAAGAAGGGGTAGCTGAGCCAGATATTCACCACCGTGATCGCCACAAACGACCAGTTGGCATCCAGCAGCCACGCGGGCGGGTTGGCCACGCCCACGGCGCGCAGGATCTGGTTGATCGGGCCGAACTGCTCGTGGAACAGGAACTTCCAGATCAGCGCAGTGATCCAGTAGGGCACCGCCCATGGCAGGATCATCAGGGTGCGGAAGATCGCGCGGCCCTTGATATAGGGGTTATTCAGGATGAGCGCAAACAGAAGACCCACAGCAAAGAAGAAAAACACACAGACTGCCGCGTAGAGCAGCGATTTTCCAAACACCGTGTAGAAATTACTCGTCCCAAGCAGCCGCGTATAGTTGGCAAAATCCGGCAGCCACGGAATGGAGTCAAGCGTCGTGATCTGGTATTTTCCCTCGGGGAAACGCGCCTGGCTGTTTCGGTTGGTCAGCGACGTGTAAAACGTATAGAGAATAGGGAAGATGTTGATCAGCACAATGCCGATCAACGCGGGGGCAAGGTAGGCCAGCGCCGTCAGGTTGCGCTTGCGCTGGGCGCTCTTGCCACGGCCTGCGGCGGGCGAGGAGGCCCGCGCTGCTGCCTGCTGTGCCATGGCATGTCTCCTCAAACACACGGGTGCGGCGGAAGGGGGCGCGGGGGCGGCAGCGCCACCCCCGCGCGCGGGCAAGCTACTTCAGGTCGGCAGCCTTCTCATCGTAGAGGGCAGCGCCAGCCTCGACAGCGGCCTTCGGGTCGGCGGTGCCGTTCCAGATCGACTCGATGGTCTTGGCCAGCGGGTCCCACATCGCGCCCATGAAGGGCGAGTTGGGCTGGGGGATGCCGTTAGCGGCCTGGGCGATGAATGCGCCGATCACCGGGTCGCTCTTCATCTCGTCCTGGGCGGCCTTGTTGGCGGGCACCTGCTTGTTGGCCTTGGCCAGCTCCAGCTGCACTTCCTTCGAGCCCCAGTACTTCATCACCTCGGCGGCGGCCTCAGGCTGCTTGGCCTTGTTGGCAAGCATCAGCACCTTCACACCCACCATCGGCGCGCCCGGCTTGCCCGAGCTGGTCACCACGGGGATGGTGGCCAGGCCGAAGTCGATCTTGGCCTGCTCGTAGTCGGCGATCGACCACGGGCCGTTCATGATGATCGCGGCCTTGCCCTCCTTGAAGAGCGAGTCGGCCACGTTGTAGTCAAGCTCCTTGGGCATCAGCTTGCTGAACTGCTGGATGAGCGTACCGGCGGCCACGCCAGCCTCGCTGTTCAGCGTGGTCGAGCCATCGGGCTTCACCAGCTCCACGCCAGCGCCCTGCCACCACGGGGCCGAGAAGTAGCCGTCGTTGCGGGCGTTGTAGATGAAGAAGTACTTGCCGCTGTTGGCCGCGTTCCACTCGGTGGTCTTGGCGATCAGCGCGTCGGTGTCCTTGGGGATGTCGGTCTCGCTGATCAGGGCCTTGTTGTAGATGAAGGTCAGCGCCTCCATCGACTCGGGCACGGCCCAGGTCTTGCCCTCGTAGGTGACGGCGTTAGCGGCCACGTCGGTGAAGTTCTGCTTCAGGTAGTCGGCGTTGATGCCGTAGTCGTCGACCGGCACGATGATCTCGGCCAGCGCCTGCGAGCCGATCTGGTCGTTCACCCAGGCCACCAGGTCGGGGCCCTGGCCCGAGGGCACGGCCACCTGGGCCTTGGCGCTCACGTCGGGCACGCGCACCAAGTCGATGGTGACGTTGTTCTTGGTGGCGTAGTCGGCGAAGAGCTTCTGGATGGCATCGTAGTATGCGCCCTGCCAGTTGTGCCAGATCACCACCTTGGTGCTGCCGCTGCCCACGGTCGAGGTCTCGGGGGTCGGCTCAGCGGTGGCATCGGTGGTCGCGGGGGCCTCGGTGGCCGCAGCGGCGGGGGCGGCTGCGGTCGGCTCGGCTGCCGCAGGCGCGGCGGTAGCCTCGCCGCCAGCGGCGGGGGCGGTGGTGGCGCTCGGCGCGGCGGTGCCGCCGCCGCACGCCGCGAGCAGCAGCGTGAACAGCGACAGCATGGCGAGCAGTTGGACTTTGACCTGCTTCATGTCGGTGTGCTCCTTAGCTTATAGGTGCCAACAGTGGCGGGAGAATCTGCAGAAAGCCGTTGCGGGGTGGCGAGCCCCAGCCAGTTCGTACGCTGCGCCGCTCAGCCTCCTTCTCACGAAGCTGCCCGGCGTCGCGTCTGGCCGCTGGCCCGCCGCGAGTGGCCCTGGCAGATCGTCCTGCCCTCGGATATATTCTGCGCGTGCTCGGCGTGTGGCGGTGCGCCCGCCCTACGCCGACGCTGGCTGGCCTACGCGCTCCCCATCGGGGGCGTGGCGCGGGCCGCCAGCAGCGTTCGGTGTGCGAAAAAGGTGGCGGATGGCCAGCGCCGCCGCGCCGATGGCGATCACGTCGGGGCCGAGCGCGGCGGGCTTCAGCTCGACCTGCTGCGAGGCCACGGCTAGGCCGCGCCGCGCCAGCGTGGCCCGCAGCGGCCCCAGCACCAGCTCGCCCGCCTGGGCCAGCTGCCCGCCCAGCACCACCCCGCTGGGGTTCAGCAGGTTGAGCAGGCTGGCGATCGCCACGCCCAGCTGCTCGCCCGCCTGGGCCAGCAGCGCCTGGGCCTGCGGGCTACCGGCCTGGGCCAGGCTCACCAGCTGGCCGATGCTGCCCACCGCGATGCCCTGGGCCTGGGCACGGGCCAGCAGCGCTGGCGTGCCCACCGCAGCCTCCAGGCAGCCGCGCGAGCCGCAGCGGCAGGGCGGGCCATCCTCATCGATGGTGAGGTGGCCGATCTCGCCTGCCGAGCCGATGTGGCCGCGGTAGAGCGCGCCGCCCAGGATGATGCCGCCGCCAATGCCCTCGGAGCCGAAGTAGATGTAGGCCACATCGGCCAGGCCGCGCGCCGCGCCCCATGTCTGCTCGGCCAGCGCGCCCAGGTTGGCGTCGTTCTCCAGCAGCACCCGCCGCCCCAGCGCCTGCTCCAGCCTGCGCAGCAGCGGCACGCCGCCCCAGCCCGGCATCACCGGCGGCGCAATCGTGCTGCCCGTCTCGGTGTGGATGGGGCCGGGGATACCGATGCCCACCCCGCCGATACGCGCCGGGTCGATCTGCGCGGCCTGCACGAGGGCGCGGAACTGCTCGGCGATCTGCGGGATGCATGTGTCGGGTCCAGAGGAAAGGAGGAAGGGCGCGCTGGCGCGCTGGATGACCTGGGCCTGAAGGTCGGTGAGCAGAAGGGTGAGGCTGCTGGTGGCGACATCGATGCCGACCACGTAGCTCGACTGGTAGTTGAAGTCGAGCATGATCGGGCGGCGGCCACCCTGCGATTCGCCGATGCCTATCTCGTAGACATCGTGCGAGCTGAGCAGCGCGGCGATGATCGTCGAGATCGTCGATCGGCTGAGGCGGCTGCGCCGCGCCAGCTCGGCGCGCGAGATCGGGCCTTCATCTCGGATGAGATTCAGCACCATCTGCTCGTTGCGCTCTCGCAGCTGCGGGAGATCGACTGTCGGCGCATCGGACACGGCAACATCCTCGCGACATCGCGGCTTCTAGACGCTTCAAAGCGCTAGTTAAATCGGTTTAGGAATTGCCCTGACTATAGCACGGGGGTATGGGTTTGTCAAGTAGCCGAACAAAGCGTTTGTTCAAAAAAGCTGGGTAGGTCGTCTTTGATTATGACATTTTCGTTATTTTCACCCCGCCGCAAGTCAGCGTTTGCACATCGCCACAGGGTACAACTACCACTGTGGGCAGATCACGCCGCAGCGCCGCCCTTCTTCCACTACAATGCACATAGCTTCGCAGACGCGCTGCCAACCTCATATGGGCCGAGGTGTACCCCACACGCGGCCCCACGGGAGCAACCCATGCTAGAATCGCCGAAAGCTCTACGGGCTATCGTGCTTATCCTCGCGCTCGCGCTGATAGCGGCCATCGCCCTGCCGATCTTCACACGCAGCGGCGGCGTGGCCACGGTGCTCGGCCCCAGCAGCCAGCTGACGGTCAGCTGCCCGAACGACCTGTCGGTGGCGCTGCAGGGCGGCAAGCAGGCCACCATCACCTGCCCAGGCGGGGGCTTGGCCGCCCAGACCACGGCCAGCCAGCCCACCGCAGCGGCCCAGCCGAGCGACGGTGTGGCCAGCCAGCCCACCGCAGCGGCCCAGCCCGCCACCGATGCCGCCGCCACCCTCGCCGTGATCTACGACGACGCGCTGGCCGCCGGATGGGACAACTGGTCGTGGGGCAGCACCATCGACATGGCCAGCACCACGGCCCGCGCGGGCAAGGCCATCGGCCTCACCTACACCGAGGGCTGGGCTGGCCTCTACATCCACCACGAGCCGATCAGCACAAGCGGTGCCACCGCCGTGCGCTTCTGGGCCAACGGCGGCAGCGCGGGCGGGCAGAAGATCCGCCTCTGCGGCGACGCCAAGTGCAACCAGTCCAGCGACGAGATCACCCTGGCCGCCAACACCTGGCAGCAGGTGGATGTGCCGCTGGCCAAGCTCGGCGTGACATCCACGCTCAGCGACCTGATCTGGCAGAACCTGACCAGCGGCACCCAGACCCAGCTGTTCCTCGACGACATCGCCCTGGTGGGCGCGGGCGCAGCGGGCGCGGCCAAGGATGCCCCGGCCACAGCGGCAGAGGGAAGCGCCACGCCAGCGGGCGAAGGCCCCACGCTGCTGGTGGATGCCAACATCCAGCGCCACCCGATCAGCGATCTGATCTACGGCATCAACTTCCCCAATGACCAGCTGGCCAAGAACATCCAGCCCACCATCCAGCGCTGGGGCGGCAACGCCACCACCCGCTACAACTGGAAGCTCGATGTCTCGAACCGCGCGTCCGACTGGTTTTTCGAGAACATCCCCAACGATGTGGCCGACGTGGCCGCCCTGCCCAAAGGGTCATCGTCAGACAGCTTCGTCAGCAAGGCCAAGGATAACGGCGCGCAGGTGATCATGACGGTGCCGATGATGGGCTGGACACCCAAGAGCCGCGATGTGCTGTGCGGCTTCGCAGTGGCCAAGTATGGCGCGCAGCAGCAGGCCGACGACCAGCGCGGCTGCGGCAACGGCCTAAAGGCCGACGGCACGCCGATCACCGGCAACGATCCGGCGGACACCAGCGAGAAGATCGGGGCCGACTTTGTGAAGGAGTGGATCGCCCACCTGAAGGGCCAGTTTGGCGCTGCCGACCAGGGCGGCGTGGCCTTCTACAACCTCGACAACGAGCCGTTTCTGTGGCACAAGACCCACCGCGACATCCACCCCGAGCCGGTGACCTACGACGAGCTGCGCGACCTGACCTACACCTACGGCGCGGCGGTGAAGCAGGCCGACCCGGCGGCCAAGACCCTCGGCCCCGCCGAGTGGGGCTGGACCGGCTACTTCTACTCGGCCAAGGATGCGGCGGGCGAGGGCAGCTGGTGGAACAGCAAGCCCGACCGCAGCGCCCACGGCGACACACCCTTCGTGGCCTGGTACCTCCAGCAGATGAAGGACTACGAGGCCCAGCATGGCACCCGCATCCTCGACTACCTCGACCTGCACTTCTACCCCCAGGCCGAGGGCGTGGCCCTGCAGGGCGCGGGCAGCGAGGCCACCCAGGCCCTGCGGCTGCGCTCGACCCGCGCGCTGTGGGACGCCAACTATAAGGATGAGAGCTGGATCGCCGAGCCGGTCAACCTCATCCCGCGCATGCGCGCGTGGGTGGATGAGAACTACCCGGGCACCAAGCTGGCGATCTCGGAGTACAACTGGGGCGCGCTCGACACCATGAACGGCGCGCTGGCCCAGGCCGACATCCTGGGCATCTTCGGGCGCGAGGCGCTGGATCTGGCCACGCTCTGGGGGCCGCCCGACCCCGGCGAGCCGGGCGAGTTCGCCTTCCGCATCTACCGCAACTACGACGGCGGCGGCGCGACGTTCGGCGACACCAGCATCTTCGCCTCTAGCGATGATCCGGACAAGCTGGCGGTCTACGCCGCCGAGCGCGCATCTGACAAGGTGGTGACTCTAGTGGTGATCAACAAGACTGGCGGCGACCTGAGCACCACCCTGAAGCTGCAGAACGTGGACGCCAAGCAGGCCAAGGTCTACCGCTATAGCCAGGCCGACTTGACCAAGATCGTGGCGGGCGAGGCGCTGCCGATCAGCGCGGGCGCGATCAGCGCGAGCTTCCCAGCCAGCTCGATCACCTTGTTGGAGCTAGGCCGCTAGGCATCTACCGCAAAAAGCGTACGGGGCGCTGCTCCCGTACGCTTTTTTATGTCGCCTCGCAGTGCCCTCATGAAACCGCTCCCGCGATCCTGTGCTACGATGGCGGCGGCACCAATAGCCCTGAGGAGAGAACGTCATGCGACTAGTGACCTACAGCGATGTGAGCGGAACCCATGTTGGCGCGCTCAGCGAAGGTGGCGTGGTGGCGCTGGATGCGGTGGCAGCCAGCATGCTCGACCTGATCGACGGCGGGCCAGAGGCCCTGGCCAAGGCCCGCGCCCTGGCCGCCAGCGGCCCCGCCCAGCCCGTGGAGGGCGTGCGGCTGCTCGCGCCCATCCCGCGCCCGCGCCAGAACGTGGTGTGCCTGGGCATGAACTATGTCGACCACGCCTACGAGTCCCAGCGCGCCCGTGGCCGCGACCCCAAGCTGCCCGGCAGCCCGATCTTCTTCACCAAGGCCGTCACCGCCGTGTGCGCCCACGAGGACGAGATCCCGCTCGACCCCGACGTGACCACCCAGCTCGACTACGAGGCCGAGCTTGCCTTCGTGGTGGGCCGGGGCGGCAAGAACATCGCGCCCGAGCAGGCCCTGGGCCACATCTTCGGCTACACCATCGTCAACGACATCTCGGCGCGCGACCTGCAGAACTGGCACGTGCAGTTCTTCAAGGGCAAGAGCCTCGACCGCAGCTGCCCGATCGGCCCGTGGATCGTCACCGCCGACGAGATCCCCGATCCCGCCGCGCTGGGCCTGCGCCTGCGCCTGAACGGCGAGCAGCGCCAGAGCGCCACCGTGAGCCAGCTCATCTTCGACATCCCCACGATCATCGCCTCGCTCTCGCTGGGCCAGACCCTTGAGCCGGGCACGATCGTCTCCACCGGCACGCCCAGCGGCGTGGCCATGGGCCGCGACCCGCAGGAGTTCCTGAAGCCTGGGGATGTGGTGGAGATCGAGATCGACCAGATCGGCGTGCTGCGCAACACCATCGTGGCGGGGTAGCCCAGCCACGCGGCGCGGCGGGGCCGGGGGCCTGCGCCGCGCCGCGTGGCTTCGCAGCGCGCACGAGCACCTGCACGTTGGGCAGAAGACAAGGAAACGACAGCGCATAAGAAAGCGCCCAGCGGCCTGCGCAGAAGCGGGTATAATAGAACCCAAGTTCTTCTTTTGGATGAGTCTTTTACCGCACTTATTTCAGCGATGCAGGCATACATACCCACAAACCCCTTGATCATCCAGAGCGACCGCACCCTGCTGCTTGAGGTGCAAAACCCGCTGTTCGAGGTTGCGCGTGATGCCATCGCACCCTTCGCCGAGCTTGAGAAAAGCCCCGAGTACATCCACACCTACCGCATCACGCCGCTCGCGCTCTGGAGCGCCGCCTCGGCTGGCCTGCCCGCCGCCGAGATGGTCGAACGCCTTGTCCGCTTTGCCAAGTTCCCGCTGCCCCAGAATGTGGCCGCCGACATCCGCGAGCTGGCCGGGCGCTGGGGCCGCCTGCGGCTGGTGCAGGCCGAGGACGAGCTGCACCTGCTGGCCGACGACCGCGCGCTGCTGATCGAGCTGGCCCGCCGCCCAGAGATCGGGCGGCTGCTCAGCGGGCCGCGTGGCCAGGCTGCCTTCGCCCTGCCCGTGGAGCATCGCGGCCTGCTCAAGCAGGCCCTGGTGGCCGCCGGGTGGCCCGCCGAGGATCTGGCGGGATACATCGAGGGCGAGCCGCTGCCGATCGGCCTGCGCGAGGACCAGTTCGAGGTGCGCGACTACCAGTTCGAGGCCGCCGAGGCCTTCTACGCGGGCGGCGACGCCAGCGGCGGCTCGGGCGTGGTGGTGCTGCCGCCCGGCGCAGGCAAGACCGTGGTGGGACTCACCGCCATGGCCATGGTCGGCCAGGCCACGCTCATCCTCACCACCAACAACACCTCGGTGAGCCAGTGGCACCGCGAGCTGTTGGCCAAGACCGACCTAGCCCCCGAGCAGGTGGCCGAGTACACCGGGGCCAGCAAGGCCGTCGCGCCGGTGACGATCTCGACCTACCAGATGCTGATCGCCCGCAGCGGGCAGGATGAGGGCTTCCCGCACATGCGGCTGCTGGGCGAGCGCCCCTGGGGCCTGATCGTCTACGACGAGGTGCACATGCTGCCCGCCCCGGTCTTCCGCGCCACCGTCGAGATCCAGGCCCGCCGCAGGCTGGGCCTCACCGCCACACTGGTGCGCGAGGATGGCCGCGAGAGCGATGTGTTCGCCCTGATCGGCCCGCAGAAGTACAACGTGCCCTGGCGCGACCTAGAGCGGCGCGGCTGGATCGCCGAGGCGCTGTGCACCGAGGTGCGCCTGAGCCTGCCCGACGACGAGCGCATGGCCTACGCCGTGGCCGAGCCGCGCGACGCCTACCGCATCGCCGCCGAGAACCCGCGCAAGCTGCCGCTGCTGCACAAGATCATGCAGGCCCACGCAGGCGTGCCCACCCTGATCATCGGCCAGTACATCGACCAGCTCACCTATATCGCCGACAACCTGGCCGTGCCGCTGGTGAGCGGCAAAACGCCACAGCGCGAGCGCGAGCGCCTGTTCGACGCGTTCCGGCGCGGCGAGGAGCGCGTGCTGGTGATCTCAAAGGTCGGCAACTTTGCGCTGGATCTGCCCGACGCCGAGCTGCTGATCCAGGTCTCGGGCACCTTCGGATCGCGACAGGAGGAGGCCCAGCGCCTTGGCCGCGTGCTGCGCCCCAAGCCCGATGGCCGCAGCGCCCACTTCTACACCCTGGTGACGCGCGATACCCGCGAGCTGGAGTTCGCCCACAACCGCCAGCTGTTCCTGGCCGAGCAGGGCTACAGCTTCCAGGTGCTCGACGCCGCCGATTTCCTCTAGCACCACTGTGATAGCGCGCAAGAAAAAAAGCTGGGGTATACCCAGCTTTTTTCTTGCACTTTGTGCATATGCTCCATCAAAGCGCTTATTCTCTCGGCTAGTATGCCTAAAGTCGCCAGCTGCGCTCAGAATATTCTCACGTTTCAACCTAACATGATCCCAAAAAAGTAACGTATAATACCTATATACTTCGTATGGCGAAGCATTCCACTTCCCCGCATAGGTGCTGCATGAGATTGACCCTGCCCTGCCTGGCACTGCTGCTCACCCTTAGCTCGTGCGGCCCCGCGCCCTTGGCCCAGAACATCGACGCCCCTCCAGCCCTGGCCAACGAAAAGGCACCCCCCACGCCTACGCCCGCCCCCACGCCCAGCCCGCCGCCCACCCCCACGCCTATCCCCACACCGCATGTGGGAATCCAGGTGGGGCACTGGCAGAACGAAGAGCTTCCCGACGAGCAGGCCAAGCTGCGCACATCGACTGGCAACTACTACCGCGGCTATAACGAGTGGGAAGTAAACCTGGCCATCGCGCAGTTTGTCGAGCAGCAGCTAGAGGAGCAGGGCGTGGCGGTCGATCTGCTACCCGCCACCATCCCGGTGAGCTACACCGCCGACGCGGTCGTGGCCATCCACGCCGACGGCACTTCCACCCGCCCGGCATCACGGCGCGGCTGGAAGGTGACCGAGCCATGGCGCTCGCCCGCCGCCGCGCAGGCGCTGGCCCAGACCCTGGCCGCCAGCTACGCCGAGGTGACGGGCATGCCGCGCGACCCCCAGGAGCCATCGGTGAACATGCAGGCCTACTATGCCTTCGCGCCCTACCGCTACCACCACGCCGTCGCGCCCACCACGCCCGCCGCGATTATCGAGGTGGGCTTTATGACCAACGCCGCCGACCGCGAGATCATCTTCCGCCAGCCCGAGCTGACGGCCAGGGGCATCAGCCAGGGCATCCTGCACTACCTGGCCCAGCGCGATCCCGCCGACACTACCGCCCGCCAGCCCAGCGGCCTGCCCATGCTGCGCCCCGCCGCCGAGGGCGTGCCCATGCGCCACAGCCCCAGGCCCGAGAGCGGCGTGATCATCACGGTGGGGCTGGCCACGCCGCTGGTGGCGCTTGAGCACCGCGAGGGCTGGTATCTGGTCTTCACCCACGGTGGCCCATGGGAGATCGGCTGGGTGGCCGAGGCCGATGTGCTGGTCTCCACCGATCTGCCCGTGCCGCCAGAGGGCTAGGCCAGCGGCGCTAGCCGGTCTCAAAGCGGTATCGCACCAATCAAAAGGCCCGCCGCCTGCCATCACGCAGACGACGGGCCTGTTCACCCCATCGGCGCTACACGAAGCTAGCGAACACCTGATTGCCCAGCATGCGCCCGCGCTCGGTCAGGCGCACGCCGTAGGATGTGCGCTCCAGCAGGCCGCGCCCGATCAGGTCGTCGAGGGTGGGGCCGAAGGCCTCCCACAGCGCCAGGCCGCAGCGGTCGCGGAAGTGGGCCTCGCTGACGCCGGTGTTCAGGCGCAGTCCCATAAACATCGTCTCCACCCGCAGGTCGCGCTCGGTCAGCTCGTTGACCTCGGCGGTGGGCAGCTGGCCTGCGCGCAATGTCTGGATATAGTCGTCGATCTTCAGCATGTCGTAGTAGCGGCGCGGGAAGCTATGGCCGTGCGCGCCCGCGCCCGCCGCCAAGTAGTCGGCGTTGAGCCAGTAGGCCAGATTGTGGTGGCAGGCCTGGGCCGGGATGCCGCCTGCAATTGGCGCAGCGGCGCTGCCCCTGGCCCAGTTCGAGATCTCGTACTGGGCATAGCCCGCCGCCGCAAATCGCTCCATGGCCAGCTCGTACATCTCGCCCGAGGCGTCGTCGTCGGGCACGCTGATCCGCCCGCCCGTCACCTGGGCGTGCAGCGGCGTGCCCTCCTCCAAGATCAGCGAGTAGAGCGAGAAGTGGTCGGCCCCCCAGGTCACGATCTCATCCAGCGTGCGCCGCCACTGCCCCAGCGACTGGCCGGGCAGGCCGAAGATAAAATCCAGGTTGATGCGCTCGAACCCGGCGCGGCGGGCATCCTCGAAGCTCTGGCGGGCCTCGGCGGCGGTGTGGATGCGGCCTAGCACGCGCAGCGTCGGATCGTCTAGGCTCTGCACGCCCATGCTGATCCGGTTCACGCCCAGCGCGCGCAGGCCGCGCAGGTAGTCGCCGCCCAGCACGGTGCCGGGGTTGGCCTCTACCGTCACCTCGGCCTGGGCCAGCGGCACAATAGCGTCGGCAGCGCGCAGCACCCGCTCGAACTGGGCCAGGCTGAGCATGGTGGGTGTGCCCCCGCCAAAGAAGATCGTGGGGCGCAGGCCAGCGCGGGTGATGGTGGGCGCGAGATCGGCCAGCGGCGCGGGCGGGCCAGCGGCGCGGGCGGGGGCGGGCAGGCCAGCCCCGCGCAGGGCCAGCTCGGAGCAGAGCGCATCGACATAGGCCTCGATGCGGTCATCCATGTTGGCGTAGGTGTTGAAATCGCAGTACGAGCAGCGCCGGTGGCAGAAGGGAATATGGATATACAGGTGTTTCATGGGGTTCCGGGTTAGATCCACCGCAGGCGGCGGAAGACAAGGATCAGGCCGACGCTGATGGCCGCCATCAGGCCCAAGGCCCAGGCGTAGCCGAAGCGCCAGTGCAGCTCGGGCATAAACTCGAAGTTCATGCCGTAGATCCCGGCGATCAGGGCGTTGATCATCAGGATGATCGAGGCGATGGTCAGCACCTTGAGGATCTGGTTCTGGCGGCTGGCCTCAACCGAGAGGTAGCTGTCCAGCGCGCTGGAGAGCAGCTCGCGGTAGTTGTCGATGCCGTCGGTTAGGCGCAGAGTGTGGTCGTAGACATCCTGCAGGTAGGCGATGTCGCTCTCGCGGAAGATGCCCAGCTCGCGGCGCATCAGCACATTCAGCACGTCGCGCTCGGGGGCCAGCACGCGGCGCAGCCCCAGCAGCTCGCGCTTGAGCTGGAAGATCGACTGGATAGAGCTCTGCTCGAAGTTCTCGAAGATCTGGTCTTCCAGCTCCTCGGTCTCATCGGAGATCGCATCGAGCACGGGCATGTAGTCGTCCACGATCGTGTCCAGCAGGGCGTAGACCAGCGCGCCGATGTGGTCGCCCGGCGGGATGTTAGGATCCTGCCAGCGATGCATGGTCTCTTCGATCTGCGAGAGCGGCTGGTGGTGCACGCTCACCAGGTAGTTTGGCCCAACAAACAGGTAGAGCGGCTGGCGCTCGAAGCGCTGCTCGCCGCCACTCACGCGCAGGGCGTAGAACACGATGAAGTAGTGGCTCTCGTGCACCTCGATCTTCGCGCGGTTGTTGTTGTGGCGGATGTCCTCGATCGACAGCGGGTGGACGCCGAAGGTGCTGCGGATCAGCTCCAGATCCTGGTCGGTCGGGTCGGCGACATCGTACCAGATCATGCACTCGGGCCGCGCCAGCAGCTGGCCGATATGCTGCGGGCTATGGTCTTTCTCATAGGTGCCATCGGCTGCGCAGATAAGCAGTTCTGCCATATGCTCCTATCCAAAGGTGATCTTTCTGCGCCGCAGCGCCACGCTCTGCAGCAGGCCCACGGCGGCGAAGGTGATCAGCGTAAAGCTGCCCCCGTAGGAGATAAACGGCAGCGGGATGCCAGTGACGGGCATGATCGTCATATTCATGCCGATATTGACCATGATGTGGCAGAAGAAGATCGCGGTGATGCCCACGGCCAGCAGGCGGCCAAAGGTATCGCGGGCGCTCTGGGCGATGTTGACGCCCTGCCAGAGCATGATGCAGTGGAACAGGATCATCAGCGTGCTGCCCACGAAGCCGAGCTCCTCGCCGGATGCGGCGAAGATGAAGTCGGTGTAGGCCACCGGCAGGATGCCGGTCTGGGTCAGCGGGCCTTTGAGCCAGCCCTGGCCCGCGATCCCGCCGGTGCCAATCGCCTCCAGCGCCTTGCGGATGTTCCACGAATCGCCTAGACCGGTCGGGTCGTACTTGTCGGGGTCGGTGAAGATCAGCAGGCGAGACCGCTGCTCATCATCGAGCACATGGGTCCAGCCAAGATAGGCCACGGGAATGAAGATCAGCAGCAGCAGCACGATCTGCCAGGGGCGCATGCCCGCCGACCAGGCCATAGCCGCCCACAGCGTCATCACCACAAAGGCCGTGCCAAAATCGGGCTGGATGAAAATCATCCCCAGGGGTACGCCCGCCAGGATGAGGCTGCCGAACTGCACCATCCAGGTGTCGCCCCGGCTCTCGTTGCGCGCCCAGAAGGCTGCCAGCGCCATCACGATCAGCAGCTTGGCGATCTCGGATGGCTGGAGCGAGCGCACGCCAAAGTCGAGCCAGCTCTGCGCACCGCCGCGCACGGTGCCCTTCAGCAGCACGATCGCCAGCAGCACGATCGCGGCCAGGTAGAGCGGCCACGCCCAGGACTGGAAGGCGTGGTAGTCGATAAAGGTGAACACCAGCATCGCGGCGATGCCCACCGCAATATTGCCCACGTGGCGCACAAAGTAGCCGGTGGCGTAGGTGCCGTTGCCCACGTAGACGCCATGTTTGGTTGCGCTATAGACCAATGCCAAGCTGAAGCCGGTGAGCACCAGCACGCAGCCCAGCATAAAAAAGTTGTAGTCGCGCCAGTTTCGTGTCATGTTACCTTGCCTCCGATGATTCAGGATTATACCATCGGCGCTGTGGGTCGGCATGGTACCCGATTTATTAACTAAATCTCAACCATGTTTAGTAAACATTGACATACCAGCCCATGGTGCATACAATAAACGGACGACACAACGCCGAGATAACACGATGAGGTCTGCCATGGCGGCTGATGAACCTGAGCGGTCAAAACCCACGATCCGCATGATCGCACATTTGGCCCAGGTCTCACCTACCACCGTCTCGCTCGCGCTCCGCGGCATGCCCGGCATCCCCGCCGAGACCCGCGAGCGCGTACTCGCGGCAGCGCAGCGTCTCAACTACATCTACACCCCGCGCGGCCAGCCCACCCCCACCGACATCCAGCAGGTGGCCTTTGTGATGCCCGACTTTGGCGACCGGCCCGTGACGGCCAACCCCTTCTACGGCCAGGTGCTGAGCGGGGCCAACCAGGCCTGCGCCGACATGGGCGTGGGGATCACCTTCACGCTGATGCCCGTCGACTGCGACGCCATCCCAGCACTGCTCAGCAGCCAGCCGATCGCCGGGGTGCTGCTGGTGGGGCCGTACCAGCGCCGCGCTATCGAGTGTATGGCCCGGCTCGAACGCCCGCTGGTGCTGATCGACAACCTGTCTATGGGCATGCCCTACGACAGCGCCATGGCCGACGACGTGGGCGGCGGCTTCCTGGCCACGCGCTACCTGATCGATCATGGCCACCAGAGCATCGCCGTGATCGGCAGCTACTTCGACCGCGTCACCTTTCGCGAGCGCTACCGTGGCTACGCCATGGCATGCGCCGAGTTCGAGATCAGCCCGATCAGCCCGATCAGCTGCGTGTGGGATCGCGCATCCATCCGCGCCGAGCTGCTCGACCTGCTCGACCGCCACCCCGACCTGACAGCGATCTTCTGCGTGAATGATGAGTTTGCGGTTTTTGTGATGGAGGTGCTGCGTAACCTGGGCCGCCAGGTGCCCGACGACATCTCGGTGATCGGGTTCGACAACGGCGCGATCGCCCACATGGCCCACCCGCCGCTCACCACCGTGAACAACCACCCGCGCGAGCTGGGCCGGATCGGCATCCAGCAGCTGCTCGCCCGCATCCGTGGCGACACCAGCCCGCACCAGCATATCGCGGTCGGCACCGACCTAATCATCCGCGAGTCGACCCGCTCGCTCTACGCCCTGCCCTAGCGCCACCTGTGGCACACAAAATGATACAGCGGCACCGGCCCAGGCTCACGAGGAAGGGATGGGAGAAGCACCTATGAAGCAGATCGTTGTGCTGGGGAGCGGCTTTGCGGGCACCACGGTGGTGCGCGAGCTTGAGCGGATCTTCCGCCGAGAGACCGATGTGGCGATCACCATGATCAGCCGCCACAACTACATGGTGTTCTCGCCGCTGCTGCCCGAGATCGCGGGCAATATCGTCGAGCCGCGCCACGCTGCGCCGCCGGTGCGCATCTTCATGCGCAAGGCCCGCTTCCAGCAGGCCGAGGTGCTGGCGGTGGATGTGGCCGCACGGCAGGTGCAGGTGCTCTACCCCGACCAGCGCACCGCCCAGATCAGCTTCGACTACCTGGTGATCGGGCTTGGCTCGGTGACCAACTACGCCCACGCCCCCGGCGCCGACGTGAACAGCTTCGACCTCAAGAGCCTTGAGGACGCCATCCGCCTGCGCAACCACGTGCTGCTGATGCTGGAGCTGGCCGACCACACCGCCGACCCCGCCGTGCGGCAAGAGCTGCTCACCTTCGTGGCGGCGGGCGGGGGCTACGCCGGGCTGGAGGGCCTGGGCCAGCTGATCGACTTTGTGTCCAAGGCGCTGCGCTACTACCCCAGCCTGCGCCGCGACGAGCTGCGCTTTCTGCTGGCCTCGCACAGCCGCGAGCTGCTGAAGGATGTGGACACCAAGTTGGGCGGCTATGTGGCCCAGAAGCTGGGCGAGCGCGGCGTGGATGTGCGGCTGGGCGTGAGCGTGACGGCGGTGAGCGAGCGCGCCGTGGTGCTAGAGCCGGGCGGCAGCATCCCCACCCGCACCGTGCTGTGGGCTGCGGGCATCGCCGTCAGCCCCGTAGTCGAGTCGATCGACCTGCCCAAAGACCGCCACGGCGCGATCAAGGTCTCCAGCGCGCTGCAGGTGGAGGGCCACCCCCAGATCTTCGCGCTAGGCGACTGCGCGGCGGTGCCCAGCGCCACTGGCACCTACGCCCCCACCGCCCAGAACGCCATCCGCGAGGCCGCGACCGTGGCCCAGAACATCGCGGCGCATATGCGCGGCGGCGGGCTGCGGGCCTTCCACTTCGTGCCCATGGGCAGCCTAGCCAGCATCGGCCACTACCAGGCGGTGGCACGTATCTTCGGCGTGTCGTTCTCGGGGTTCCCGGCATGGCTGGCGTGGCGCGCGGTCTACCTGGCCAAGCTGCCCTCGCTGGCGCAGCGAGTGCGCGTGCTGCTCGACTGGGCGCTGGAGATGGTGCTGCACGCCGACATCGTGCAGCTGCCCGTAATGTCATCCGACGACATGCGCTTCATGGCCATGCGCGACGCCCACACCAAGATGATCGAGCAGGATTCGGCACACGCCGAGGCCCAGGCCGACAGCCGCCGCCAGGCCCAGCAGGCCAGCGAGGCCGCCCCAGCCGCCACGCCCGTGGCCCCGCTGGAGGGGTGATGACGCCCAACAGGTATCACGTTGTCGGGTGGGCATTGGGATGCGACACACGATTTTGCTCCGCGTGCCAGGGCATGATCAGTGGTTATCACGGGTAGCGTTTAGGCATGAACGCGATAGAATCATCGCCGTAGGGGCGGGCACGAGGCCCGCCCGCGCAGGGCGAAAAAAAGTAGAAGAAACCGTTCAAACGTGACCCCCCATGTAAAGATGACGCCCATAGCGCAGCACATGCGCGAGTCATCGCTGGCCTCCTGCCATAGATCGAATACCTGTACCCACAAGAGCGAACCGTTAGGGCCTTCTTTCACCCTGCTATTAAAGAACCACCCGCATCAGGCGTCCCTTGCCGACCCTCACGCCCTCGCGCCTTCGTGGTATTCGGACCCTTTTGTCCCCTTGGTGTCTTGGTGGGAAAAGTATCGGCGCTCTATCGAGAACGCATAGGCCCCACAGCCATTTGCAGGCGCGCAGAATTATGCTATCGTAGTCGCACTAAACAAGTGGGCGCACCACAGGGCCCACACTGGCACCGCGCCGCTGCGCTGCTGGGCTTCGACGCGGTGCGCAGAAAGCAGCAACCATGGAAAAGCACCCTATAGATTCGGAGTGGCAGCAGCTGGTGGGGGCGGACACCGGCGACGCCACCGTCTTCACGCCCGCGCTGCACGCCTTTATCTTTCACCCCAGCCTCGACCGCGTGGGCATCATCCGCCGCGCGATCCGGCGCAGGCACGGCATCGCCACCGTGCTCGCAACCATCGGCTTCCTCGAAGAGGCCGAGCAGCAGGCACTGGCCCCCGATATGGTGTGGCTGGTGGCCTGGGTGCCGCAGGCTGGCGCGGCGCGGCTGGCGCTGCAGGCGCTGCCGCAGCAGTGGGCGCAGCAGCACCTCGGCCCCCACATCGCCGCCATGCTGGCCGACAGCCCGCCCGCCGAGGTCACCGAGCGCATCCGCCAGCTTGCCGCCGCGCTGGGCATGCCATCCGCCCCGCGCTAGCGCCTTGACAAGGGCGGGGCGGCTTCCTACAATGCACCCGCCAGACACAAGGAGGCGCGATGAAACTCTCACCTGCCAAGATCGAGGATATCTCGGAAAGGCTGATCGACCAGCTGGCCGAGATCGATGGGGTGCTGTTCCAGGCCGAGGATGGGGCCATCCGCATCGCCATGCGCGATATCATCACCGACGAGCTGATGATCGAGGAGAAGCTCGACGCCGAGGTGCACAAGATGCTCCAGGCCTACAAATACGAGATCACCATGGGCCGCATGAGCTACGACGACCTGTTCAAGAAAATCCGATCTCGCCTGATCCTAGAGCGCAAGATCGTGCTCTAGCCAGCACGACCCATCCGAACACAAGGCGCACCGTGGGCAAGCCCACGGTGCGCCTTGCGTGTGGCCTGGCCGCCCTAGCGACCGCTGGCCCGCAGCTGCGCGATATACTGCTGGATGGCGGTGTAGGATGGCCTCGGCGAGTAGTCGCCGTTCACGATCGAGAATGAGGCCTGCTCGTGGGTCGGCTCGCCCTGCTGGGCCTTGATCGGCGCGAAGTTCAGGTTCCAGAGGAACATCGCACCCACCCATGGGTACTGCTCGGCGGTGCGGCGCATGGCCCCCACGATATACTCGGCCTGCTGATCGTACGAGACCTGGTTGCCGAACTCGAAGCCCGGCGAGCTGTTGGCCGTAGCCCAGCCGAACTCGGTGATCCAGATCGGCGTGCGCTCCATCCCGTACTCCACCATCAGCGCGCGCACATCCTCCACCCGCCGGAAATAGAACGTGCGGTCGGTCGTCCAGCCATCTGCCGCGCTGGGGCTGTCGGGCCAGAGGGTGTCGGGCGGGTTGGCCGAGCCGCCGGGGTGCACGGCCTGCGCATCCATGTAGTTGCGGATGATCCCGTTCTGGTAGGCGTACATGGCCTTGAAGTAGCTCAGGTCGTCCACCGCCACGCCGGGCGCGTTCACCGCAGTGGATGCGGGCGGCCCGGCGATCACATACACATTAGGGTCCACCGCCTTGATCCGCGTGTAGGCGGCCTTCAGCAGCTCCACATAGTGCCCGGCATCCTTCACCGACACCTGTCCGCCGTTCTCGTAGGCCAGATTCTGCTCGTTCCAGATCTCGATCGCGCCGATCTTGCCCTTGTAGCGCTCGGTCAGCGCCGCCACGAAGTTGCCTAGCGTCTCGGGGTTGGCGGGCATGCCGCTGCCGCCGTTCAGCGTGTAGAAGTCGGGCGACTGCACGATCGAGATCAGCAGCTTCAGGCCCTGGGCATCCACATCGTTGATGATCGACTCCAGCTCGCCCCACACATAGTTGCCCGCAGGCCCCTCCTGATCCTTCCAGTGGATCTGCTGGCGCACCCAGGTGAACCCGGCCTCGCGCGCCATGGTCAGCGGCGTGTAGCGCTCGGTGTAGAACAGGTGCGAGGCCGCGCCGAACTCTAGCCGCTGGGTGCGCAGCGGGAAGGCGAGGCCGCCCGGCCCGACCGGCTGGATGGTAGGCGTGGGTGCCGGGGCCGAGGTGGGCTGGTAGGGCTGGATGGTGAGCGTGGGCATCAGCGAGGGCACTACCACCGGCGGCGCGCCCTGGGCCACCGGGGTGGGCAGCCCAGCCAGCTGGGCCTGGGTCAGGCTGGTATGCGAGCAGGCGATCAGGGCAGTGCTGGCGAGCACCAGCGCCGCCACCAGCGCCAGGATGATGCGGGTCTGTCGATTCAAGGTTGTGCTCCTGCTGCGGACGTAGCTGCTGGGCAGCGTGCGTAGCCGTGTCGTACTGCGTACAACTGTAGCAGGCGCGGGCGCGCGGAACAATGCACGTTGTTAACAGTGCGATTACGGCAAGATGCACCCATCCTGACGCCGATCTGATAGCCGCGTGATGTGCGCCGCCGAGCGCATAGCAAAGCGGCGGCGCATGCGCGCCGCCGCCAGCGGAGTCACCCGGGATGAATCCTAGCCGTGCAGCACCGGCTCGGCGGGGGCATCGGCAGGCGCATCGGGCTCGGCAGGCTGCCTGCGCGCGCGGATGAACGAGGCCAGCACCGCCAGCGCCAGCGCGCCCAGGATGACGCTCAGCGACAGGCCGATCGAGATATGGTGGGCCTCGCCGGTGAGCAGCACCGTGATCTCGGGCCACAGCATCTTGATGCCCACAAACGTGAGGATGACCGACAGGGCGTGGCGCAGGTAGTAGAACTTGCCCACCACATTGGCCAGCAGGAAGTACAGCGAGCGCAGGCCCAGGATGGCGAACACGTTCGACGTGAACACTAGGAAGGGGTCGCGCGTCACCGCGAAGATCGCCGGGATCGAGTCCACCGCGAAGATCAGGTCGGTGCTCTCCACGATCAGCAGCACGATCAGCAGCGGCGTGATCATCAGCTTGCCGCCCTGGCGCACCAGGAAGCGCTCGCCGTGGTAGTCCTGCGCCACTGGCAGGAACCGCCGCACGATCCGCACCAGCAGGTTGCCCTCGGGGTGGACCTCCTCCTCCTCGTCGCCCTGAAAGATCAGCTTGAGGCCGCTGTAGACCAGGAATGCGCCAAACACGTAGATGATCCACTCGAAGCGCTCCAGCAGGGCCGCGCCGAGGATGATCATAGCGCCGCGCATGATCAGCGCGCCCAGGATGCCCCAGAACAGCACGCGGTGCTGGTAGGCCGGTGGCACGCGGAAGGCGCCGAACAGCAGAACAAAGACAAATATGTTGTCAACGCTGAGCGAATATTCGATCAGGTAGCCGGTAACAAACTGCATCCCCGCGTCGTGGCCCTCCCACAGGAAGATCACCCCGGCGAAGATAGCGGCGAGCGTCACCCACACCACCGTCCACATTCCTGCTTCGCGCATTGATGGGGCGTGGGCCTTGCGATTAAACACGCCAAGATCGATCGCAAGCATGGCAAGAACAAATGCAATAAACCCAACCCAGATCCACACACTGACATCCATCATCTGCCGCCTCTCGTTATTCGACGCATCAACACCGCAACGCTGGTTTTATACACAAGCAGAGAAACGCGTCGGCCCTTGTGGTGAAGCCGTAATGGGTAGGAGGAAGCAACCTTCCCGATATCCCACAGCACGCCCGAAAAACCGAGATCCCGCGGTATAAAGCCCGCCCAGCCAACAAAAAGCCTGCCAGCGAATACAAAAAGGCGAGACCATCACGGCATAGCTATGCCGTGATGGTCTCGCCAACAGTGTCTATCCACTGGTGGACAGCCGAGGGCATTCCTGCCCTGTCCTGACGACTGCCCAGCCTACCATGCGTAGGTGGCTACTCCCCAACTACTGAATTGTAGCCACGCATGCTTGATTTGTCAAGAATCCATTAATAGATTTTCGACCCAATCTGATGCGGTTTTCCCTACCCGATGTAGGGAAAACCGCCCCCGGCTCACGATCGCGCAGGCCCAGCCAAACGGCCTACGCAGCACCGACCCAGTTGCATAGATTTAGCGGGCTATGCTATAATGGCGCGTGTTCTACCAGCACTGCCGGGTTGTGTAACGGTAGCACTACGGACTTTGGATCCGTCTGTCCAGGTTCGAATCCTGGCCCGGCAACCAAGTACACCACGAGCGATGTTCCAATCGGTTGAAGAACTCACCAGGACGCGCTCAACCGCATCGGGCGGTGTCGTATGTGGCACAGTGAAGCAGCCGCTTGACTGTGCTTTTTTGTTGCCCACGACGAAAGGCTAGAGGCCTGGCCTCGCTATGAGCACTCAACTCTCCATCGTTGTGATCGCGGCGGGCGAAGGCTCGCGCATGCGGTCATCGCTGCCCAAAGTGCTGCACCCGCTGGCCGGGCGCACCATGCTCGGTCACGTGCTGGCCACCGCCGAGTCGCTTGGATCGAAACACACCGTTGTGGTGCTGGCCGAACATACCATCGAGCAGGTGCGAGCCACGTTTGGCCCGCATTTTTCATATGTGGTGCAGGCGCAGCGGCTGGGCACCGGCCACGCCGTGCTGCAGGCCCAGCCACTGCTATCCCAGGCCCAGGGCGACGTGCTGGTACTCTACGGCGACTCGCCGCTGATCCAGCCCGACACCGTGCGGCTGCTGGTGGAGCAGCGCCGCGCCAGCGGGGCCGCGCTGGCCCTGCTCAGCTTCCAGGCCGAGCTGCCGCACAGCTACGGGCGCGTGGTGCGCGACGCCAGCGGCGCGGTGTCCGCCCTTGTCGAGGAGCGCAACGCCACCCCCGAGCAGCGCGTGATCACCGAGGCCAACAGCGGCTTCATGGCCTTCGACGCGCAGTGGCTGTGGCGCAGGCTGCCCCAGGTGCCGCTCAACCCGGCCAAGGGCGAGTACTACCTGACCGACCTGGTGGGCATGGCCGTGGCCGAATTCGGGCCAGGCGGCGCGATCGCCGTGCCCGCGCCCGACCCGCGCGACGCCTGGGGCTGCAACGACCAGCAGCAGCTGGCCGACGCCGCCAGGGTGCTCTACCAGCGCCACCTGGCCGCGCTCATGGGCGCGGGCGTGCGCGTGGTGGACCCGGCCACCACCTATGTGGATGCGGGCGTGACCGTGGGCCGCGACAGCGTGCTGCTGCCAGGCACCATGCTGTGCGGCAGCACCAGCGTGGGCCAGGGCTGCCGCATCGGCCCGCACACCACGCTCACCGACGCCGCCGTGGGCGACGGCGCGCACATCACCTACGCCGTGGTCGATGGAGCCGCCATCGCGCCAGGGGCGCAGGTGGGGCCGTTCGCCCATGTGCGAGGCGCAGAATCCTAACATCGCAGCCATCCGCCGCCGTGGCACGTGCCATGCGTAGCTTTCGATAGGAACCATACAAAGGAACAGGACTGTGGAAGGACGATTACAGATATTCAGCGGCAATGCGAACCGTGGCCTGGCCCAGGAGATCTGCGGCCATCTGAATGTCAGCCTTGGCCGCGCGATCGTCGGCTCGTTCAAGAACGGCGAGACCCGAATCAAGATCGAGGAGAACGTGCGCGGCTCCGATGTGTTTGTCATCCAGTCGACCTGCACGCCCGTGAACCACCACCTGATGGAGCTGCTGCTGCTGGTGGACGCGCTGCGCCGCGCATCCGCCGCCCGCGTGACCGTGGTGGTGCCCTACTACGGCTACGCCAAGCAGGAGAAGAAGACCACCGGGCGCGAGCCGATCTCGGCCAAGCTGGTGGCCAACATGATCCACACCGCCGGCGCCGACCGCGTGCTGACCATGGATCTGCACGCCCCAGCCATCGAGGGCTTCTTCGATATCCCGGTCGATCACCTGCAGGCCGGGCCGATCCTGGCCGAGTACATCCACAGCCTCAACCTGCCCGACCCGGTGGTGGTCTCGCCCGATGTGGGCGGCGTGGGCCGCGCCAACGCCTTCCGCGAGCAGATCGGCGCAGGGCTGGCGATCATCGCCAAGCAGCGGCCCCAGCCCGACGCGGTGGAGATGCTGGAGATGGTGGGCGAGGTCGAGGGCAAGACCGCGATCATCGTGGATGACCTGATCTCCACCGGCGGCACCATCGCCCAGGCCGCCCAGGCCCTGAAGGAGCGCGGCGCGCGCGCGGTCTACTGCTGCGCCAGCCACGGCGTGTTTGCCGACAACGCCCTGCAGATCATGGCCAACTCGATGCTGCTGGAGACCATCGTCACCAACACCATCCCGCTGCCCGCCGACCACAAGAAGGCCCGCGTCAAGGTGATCAGCGTCGCGCCGCTGTTCGCCGAGGCCATCCTGCGCATCCATAAAGACCTATCGCTGAGCGCGCTGTTCTCGTAGGCGGTCCGGCATCCGGCGGCGGGCAACTGTGCCCGCCGCCCGCCCCACCGCCCAACACAAGGAGTGTGTCCCTTTGGACCCTGACCCTAGTTCGTACATTTTTGGTGTTGTCGCCTGCCTCTTCATCCTCGCATGTACCTCGGCGGTCGATGCGGCCTTTAGCGCGGTCAGCAGGCACCGCCTGAGCGAGCTGCAGCACGAGCAGTCGCCACGCTCGCGGTTCGTCACGCGCCTGATCGACGAGCCATACCAGTTCAAGGCCACCATCCTCTGCCTCAACGCCGGGGCGATCATCGCCGCAACCGCCTTTACGCTCTACCTGAGCCGCGAGCTCACGCCGCTCTGGCGGATCGGCACCATGTTCGCGCTGCTGGTGCTCATCCTGATCTTCACCGAGGCGCTGCCCAAGGCCGCCGCCATCCGCAACCCGGTGGGCACGGCCAGCCTGTTCGCCCGCCCGATGGTGCTGATCACCATGCTGCTCAGCCCGTTCATCCGGCTGGTGGGCTGGGTCGTCGGCCCGTTCGTGCGGATCATCGCCGGGCCAGCCGAGGCCAAGGCCCCGCTGGTGACCGAGGAGGAGCTGCTGCTGCTGGTCAACGTGGGCGAGGAGGAGGGCCTGATCGACTCGGGCGAGCGCGAGATGATCGAGGGCATCTTCTCGTTTGGCGACACGCTGGTGCGCGAGGTGATGCTGCCGCGCATGGACATCGTGGCGCTTGAGGCCAACGCATCGCTCGATGAGGCGCTGGACTGCATGATCGAGCACGGGCACTCGCGCGTGCCAGTGTACGAGGAGAGCATCGACCAGATCGTGGGCATCCTCTACATCAAAGATCTGCTGCCGGTGCTGCGCGAGGGTCGACGCGATGAGGCGATCGGCGGGCTGCTGCGCGCCGCCTACTTTGTGCCCGAGACGATGAAGGTCGACCAGCTGCTCAAAGAGCTGCGCACCCGCAAGAGCCACCTGGCGATCATGGTGGATGAGTACGGCGGCACCGCCGGGCTGGCCACTATCGAGGATCTGTTGGAGGAGATCGTCGGCGACATCCAGGATGAGTCCGACGCCGAAGATCTGGCGATCGAGCACATTGGCGAGGGCGAGGTGATCGCCGACGCCCGCATCTCGCTCGACGATCTGAACGACGCCACCGACCTGCGCCTGGAGTCGAGCGACTCGGATCGGCTGGGCGGCCTGATCTACGAGCAGCTCGGGCGCGTGCCGCAGGTGGGCGACACAGTCGAGCTAGAGCGCGATGTGGTGATCACGGTGCTCTCGGTCGAGGGGCTGGGGCCGAAACGGCTGAAGATCACCTTCCCGCAGGAGCAGGAGATAGCCGCCAATGGCGGTGGACGAGGAGCGCAGAGCGATGATAACAGCTGATGACGCCGCGCTGATCGAAGCGGCGCGCGAAGGGCGGGCGCGAGCCTACGCCAGCTACTCGCAGTTTGCGGTGGGCGCGGCGGTGCGAACAGCCAGCGGGCAGATCTTCCACGGCTGCAATATCGAAAATGCGGCCTACCCGGCCACATGCTGCGCCGAGCGGGTGGCGATCTTCAGCGCCTACGCCGCAGGCCAGCGCGATATTGTGGCGCTGGCGGTAGTGGCCGACACGCCAGGGCCGGTCAGCCCCTGCGGCAGCTGCCGCCAGGTCATCTTCGAGCTGGCCCACGACGCGCGTATCATCCTGGCCAACATGGGCGATGCGGCGGTGGCGACCACGCCCGAGGCGCTGCTGCCCGGCGGGTTCACCCCCCAGGATCTGCACGAGGGCCGAGGCTAGCGCCCAGAACCCAGCAAAAAGCGCCCGGCGGACATATACCCGCCGGGCGCTTTTTGCGTGGGCGCTACCCCCACCAGCTATCCACCTCATCCAGGGCGTGGGCCGCGCTCAGCAGCAGCTCGGTGCCGCCCAGCATCACCAGCAGGTCGGCGGCGGCGGTGACCACGGCGACGATCTCGCTGCGGCCCAGCGCCGCCGCGTGCAGCAGCGCCGCGCCTAGCAATCGCGCCGCCCGCGCCGCATCGGGCTGGGCCGAGGCGCGGGCGCAGGCCACCAGGGCGCGCGCCCGATCGAGCGGGCGGTCGGCCAGCCGCGCCATGCGCTCGGCAGCGTCGATCTGGCCCGCCCCGGCCAGCGCAACCGTAAGCGCCAGGGTGTAGCGGCTGCGCGCGGCGATGTCGGCGATCATCTCGCGCGCGGTCTCGGCGCGGGCCTCAAAGCCGCGCGTCACCATCGACTCGGCCATGCCGCTGAGCGCGCGCGCCCGCTCGGCGCTCGGGCCGATCTGCCCGATGGCGGTGATCGCACCGGCGATCCGCCCGCCGCGCGCCCTGGCGATGCACAAGTCGGCCATAGCCCGCGCCCGCTGGGCGTCGTCGGCGATCTTTTCCAGCAGCTCGGCGGCGCGCTCAACCTTGCCCGCGTTGCCGTAGGCCACCACCAGCTCGTGCAGCGTCCAGTCGCGCTCGTCGGCGTCGGGGATGGAGAGCGCGATGCGCACGCCGGTGTCTAGCTCGCCCGCGCGGGCCAGCGCCGCCGCCACGCGCGAGTAGCCGCGGTCGCGCTCCTCGCCCTCATCCAGCATCTCCACCGTGTGCATGGCCGCGGCCAGATCGCCGATGGTGGCGTAGGCGGTGGCCAGCAGCACGGTGAGCGGCATATGCTCGTCGTCGCCGATCAGGCGCACATCGTCGTAGGCCAGGCCCAGGGCCACCGGCGCGTTGGGAGCCTTCAGCAGCGCCAGATCGATCAGCGTGCGCACCCGCACCTCGCGCTGGGTGATCATGCGAGCGGCCATCAGCGCGCTGGGCGGCTGGCCGCCCACCACCAGCGCCTGCGCCACCAGCCCCAGCGCCTGGTGGCGCAGGCGCTCGTTGGTGATCAGGGCAACCTGCTCGACCGCCGCCGTATCGCCGCGCCGCGCCGCATCGCAGGCCAGCTCCGATCTGGCCCAGGCGCTGGCCGTGTCGGTCTTCAGGGTGCCCAGCACCTCGCGGAAGCGGCGGGTCTGGCCCGCGCGGGCGTGGCCTGCCGCCACCTCGGCCATGGCCCACTCGTGGGTATGCTCGTGGCCAATGGCGTGGGCCACCTCTTCGGCGCGCGTCAGGTTGCCGCTGGCGATCAGGTGGCGCACCACCTCGGTCTCGATCATGCCGCGCCGCTCGGGGTGGGCGATCCGCACCGTGATGCCCAGCGCGCGGTCGTAGGCGTTGGCTGTCAGCGCGGCGCGAGCCAGCGTCACCTGGGCCTCCTCGCGCTCGTCGCGCCAGGTGCGCGGCAGGCCCGGCACCTCCAGGTCCAGGGCCTCGGCCAGCAGCCGCATGGCCTGGGTGCGAAAGCCGCGCTCGAAGCAGATCTCGCCAAGCCTGCGCAGCACCAGCGCCTTCTCGCGGCCATCGGGCAGCTGGTCCAGCAGGGCGCGCATGCGGCGCAGCGCCACCTCGCGTGGCTCGCCGCGGTCGAGCGCAGCCACGAAGGCGTCGCCGCCCACATCCGGCAGCATGCGGCGGCTCAGTGTGGTGAGCGTGCCGCCCGTGATCGCCGCGCGGATCATCATGTCCAGATCTTGGCCCGCCGTGGCGCGCGCCACCCAGGCTGCATCCTGGGCGGCCTGCCGCAGGTCGCCAGCGCGCCGCTCCTGGGCCAGCACCCACGATCGCTGGATCAGCGGGGCGCTGGCCTCGCCATCGTAGGGCTGCGACAGCGCGATATGGCGTGAGAGGTGGTGGGTCAGGTAGCGCTCGGCCTGGGGCAGCAGATCGAGATCCTGGCCAAATCGAGCGCGGCCCAGCGCGATCAGGGCTGCGTGGGCAGGCTGCAGGTCGCCCTGCTGCGCCACAAATGCCCGCGTCACATGGTGGTACAGCGCGGCGTGGCCATCGTGCAGCTCGGCCAGCGCACCCCAGCCGCGCAGCATCTTCGCCAGCGCAGGGGCGGTGGTGCCGCTGGCCTCGGCCAGCAGCGGCAGCGGCAGCGGCTCGGCGGCCACCGCCAGCAGCCGCGCCACATCCTGCCCGCGCTGGCCGATCTGGCCCCACCAGATGCTGTGCAGGGCGGCCAACCCCTCGGGCAGCGCGCGCCGCTGGATGATGCCCTGCTCGATCAGGCTGCAGGCCAGCGCCACATACAGAAACGAGCGCCCGCTGTGCGCCGCCACGTGGGCCGCCGTCTGCTTGGCTAGGCCATGCGCCATGGCCGCCTCCACCAGCGAGCGGATGAGCACCGGCCCGGCGGTGGGCAGGCGCAGGCGCGCGGCAGGCTCCACTGGCGGGGGCGCGCTCGGATCGCTGGTGGTGTAGACCAGCACCGCGCCTGGGGGCATATGGATGGGCAGCGGCGGCGGGTGGGCGGCGTAGAGTGGCGGGGGCGCATCCACCAGGATGATCAGCGGATCGTTGGCGGGCCTGCGCGCCGCCGCCTCGGCGATCAGCAGCTCGGTGGCCGAAGAGTCGCGACCGGCGGCAGGCGGCACCACGGCTATGGGCAGATCGTGTGCGGCGATGATCTGGGCGCAGAGCGCGGCCAGGCCCTCGCCTAGGTCGTCGTCGGGAAGCCACAGCGGGTAGCCGCGCTGCTGCGCCAGCTGGCACAGCAGGGTGGTGGCCCCAGCTCCCGCCGGGCCTTCCACCAGCAGCAGGCCGCTGCCGATCTCGCCGACCAGGGTGTCAAACTCAGCGAACAGCTCGGTGCGCTGGACAATATGGCGTAGGCGTTCATCAACCCGACGCTGCTGTGCGGCGACCGAGGGCATATACTGGCGCAGCGTGGGGTATCGCCCGAGTACGTCGAGAATGCGCGAGACAGATTGCATAGCACAGGCGTCCTATCCTACGTTCACATCCTGCCGGTACTCTACCGCAGGGCGTAGGTATGGTCAAACACCGCTCAGGTGTCTTTCCCAGGCATGACAACACCTCTGGCAGTACTGCCAGAGGTGCTGCAGAAACGACAAAAGGGTTAAGAACTAGTGCGAGTCAAACGCGCCGATGATCTGCTCGTACCATACCCTGCTAAGATTTGTGCCCATAGCAGACATGATCGCAATGCAGGTGACAGCAATCAGAACAAGAACAAGAGAATACTCGACCAAACCTTGGCCTGGAAGTGGCGCAGCAGCACGGCGAAGCCGTAGCTGAGCCTGAAGGAACCGCAGATGCACTGCGGCAAACAATGTGAAAAGGTACCTCACTCGCCATTCACCCCCTTTCATGGTAAGAATCTAGTGCCATTGAAAGAGTTATGCGTTGAGACACCTTGCAGCCCGCCCCATAACTTTCAATACGCACTAGTATATGTGTTCAAGAAAGTTAACATATCATGAGAAAGTATACCAGTTGCTGCAATAGCCCACAAGTCACCCTTACTTATAGCCCATGAATAAAATAGTACTTATGTCCAGTTTTTCTCGGCGCGACATACCATTCGATCCTGCTTTTCTATGCCTTTATTCCCAGGGTGGCGCAAAACAGATTTCTACTACGAACCATCGTATAGCAGCGCCTAGCGCAAATACCCCTCCTACTCCCCACATCTGAGCGCAGCTGCCGCCGACGCCGCCATGCCCCAGCCGAGTGGTTGACTGCCCTTTTCACGTGAAGTACAATCTTCTGCTGATGGTGCAGAAAGCACCTATGCACAAAGAGGGCCGCACATGAGCATGCGTTCACTCATTCGCCAGGGCCTACCAGCGCTGGCCGAGGTCGAGCAGGTATCACTCCTTCAGCAGGTGTGGCAATCCCCCCTTCTCGCACCGGCACGGCTATTTGTCCAGGTGTTTTTGGATTTCCGTCCATGGTGGCCGGTGCTCATCCCGCTGTTGGTCTTCGAGGCGCTGCGCTCCTACCGGCGCGAGCGCCAGCGTTACCAGGCGGAGCGCGCCTCGCGCGGCTTCTAGCTGGCTTTGCCCACTACACAAAAGGATGTACACACGATGTCATGGATCCAGCAGTTTATCGAGTTCTTCCTCCATGTTGACAAGCATCTTAATGCCTTTGCCAGTGAACATGGGGCGCTCACCTACGCGCTGCTTTTTCTGATCATTTTCTGTGAGACCGGTCTGGTCGTCACTCCTTTTCTGCCGGGCGACTCACTGCTGTTTGCTGTCGGCGCGCTCTCGGCCAGCGACAATAGCCCGATCAATGTGTTCTTTATCTTCTTGCTGCTGGCCATCGCGGCGATCGCCGGCGACACGGTCAACTATCTCATCGGTGCGTTTCTGGGCGAGAAGCTGCTGCAGAAAAATATCCCGTTCATGAAGCAGGAATATATTGATAAGACCAACGCCTTCTACGAGAAGCATGGCGGAAAAACCATCATCCTGGCCCGCTTTGTGCCGATCGTGCGCACCTTTGCGCCCTTTGTGGCAGGCGTGGGCAAAATGGACTACTCAAAATTCATCCTCTTCAATGTGATCGGCGGCATCGCCTGGGTGGCGATCTTTATTTTTGCAGGCCACACGTTTGGCAACATCCCCTTCGTGAAAGAGAACTTCGAGTGGGTGGCCATCGCGATCGTGCTGATCTCGGTGCTGCCTATGGGCGTCGAGTGGCTGAAGTCGCGCTCCGAGGCCAAGCCGGTGGCCAAGGCCTCCAAAGACGTAGCCTAAAAACCTACCCCTCTCCCATTGTCCGAGCGCAGGTTCTGGCCTGCGCTCTTTTCATTGCAAAAACAGGAGGCGCGCTATGCAGCTCGAGATCGCCGGTTCGACGCTGCGCTGGGGCAGCAAGACCTTTGTGATGGGCATTATCAACATCACCCCCGACTCGTTTAGCGCCGATGGGCTGGCCCAGCGCGCCGAGGGGGCGATCGCGGCAGCCTGCGCCCAGGCCCAGCGCTTCGCCGCCGAGGGTGCCGACATCCTCGATGTGGGCGGCGAGTCCACGCGCCCTGGCGCTGCGCCGGTAGGCCTCGACGAGGAGCGCGAGCGCGTGGTGCCAGTGGTGGCGGCGCTGGCCCGCGAGGTGGGGCTACCGATCTCGGTGGACACCTACCACGCCGAGGTAGCGGCGGCGGCGCTTGACGCCGGGGCGCACATCATCAACGACATCTGGGGGCTGCGCACGCCCGAGGGCGGCTGGAACGAGCCGCTGGCCCACGCGGTGGCCCAGCGCGGCGCACCCCTGGTGCTGATGCACAACCGCCGCGCCCAGGCCCAGCAGAGCCACCTGGGCGGGCACTACGCCCAGGTGGCCTACGCCGACCTAATTGGCGAGATCCTGGCGGGGCTGGCCGAGTCGGTGGCCTACGCGGTGGCACGCGGCATCCCCCGCGAGCGCCTGATCATCGACCCCGGCATCGGCTTCGGCAAGACCCCCGAGCAGAACCTAGAGGTGGTGCGCCGCCTAGCCGAGTTCCGCGCGCTGGGGCTGCCCATGCTGGTGGGGGCCTCGCGCAAGTCGTTCATCGGGCTGCCGCTGGGCCTGCCGCCACAGGAGCGCGACGAGGGCACCGCCGCCGTCACCGCGCTGGCCGTGGCCGCCGGGGCCGATGTGGTGCGCGTGCATAACGTGCAGATGAACCTGCGCGCCGCGCGGATCGCCGACGCAATCTATCGCCACACGCCATAGATGCCGACTGCGGCATCCAGAAGCCCGAGCGCCCACTTGCGCCACAGCGCACAATATGGTAACATTGCCCGCTTGGAGCTAACGGGCGAATCCCCATAGCTTTTGGCGAAGGAATTTGCAGCTCAAGGAGCAAAGCAACCATGGCAGAAACATTCAAGCTCGAGTTTGAGACCCGCACCCTGTTTGGCAAGAAGGTCAACCGGCTGCGCCGCGAGGGCATCCTGCCCGCAACCGTGTACGGCAAGAACATCGGCCCGTTCGCCGTGCAGATCAACGGCCGCACCTTCAGCGATCTGGTGCGCAAGTCGGGCAAGACCGGCCTGATCGAGGTTTCCATCCCCGGCCAGCCGGTGCGCACGGCGCTGGTGCACGCGGTCCAGCGGCACCCGGTCTCGCGCGAGTTCATCCACGCCGACCTGCTGATCGTCGACCTGAAGACGGCGATCACGGTGGATGTGCCGGTGCACCTGATCGGCGAGTCGCCGGTGGTGAAGAACGAGGGCGCGGTGCTGAACCACACGCTGTCCACGGTCTCGGTGCACGCGCTGCCCACCGAAATCCCCTCGCACATCGAGGTGGATGTGAGCGTGCTGGATAGCCTGGACAAGAACATCCTGGTCAGCGACATCAAGCTGCCCGGCGAGGCCACGATCGTGACCGCCGCCGACGAGGTGGTGGCCAGCGTGACCCCGGCCACCGTCGAGACTGCTCCCTCCGACGAGGCCCCGGCTGAGCCGGAGCTGGTGCGCGAGGATCGCGGCGCGGACGCCGAGTAGGGCTAGCTTCTGGCGGGCGCGGGGTTTTCCCGCGCCCGTTTTTTTGTGCCCTGCGCTGGGACAAAAAAAGACCCTCGCCGTGGTGGCGAGGGTCTAGACACAGGTCGGGCACTACCGGGGCAACTTAGCGGGAAGCGCTCCCGGCAATGCCCATACGCATACTATCACTCATGGGCATCACCTCCTTTACGCCTGATCGGCATATCTCCAAATGATGCTGACAGGTGTTAGTATATATGCCGCATGACCAAATGTCAAGCACTTTTTTTCACAGCTGCGAAAAGAGCTTTTTTGGCAATCAGGGCGAGGTGAAGGTGGGCGTGGGCGTGAGGGTCTGCGCTGGGGTTGCTGGGGCGGCGGGCGCAGCCTCGGCGGTGGCATCGGCCACGGGCGTGCCCAGCACCAGGGTCTGGCTGATCAGCGAGGGGATGAGCAAAGCCTGGCCAACCTGCAGCGCGTCGGCGTCGGTCAGGCCATTGGCGGCCAGCAACTCCTCGACGGTGGAGCCGAACTCCCCGGCGATGCCACCGAGCGTGTCGTTCTGCTGCACGATGTAGAGACCAGCGGGCGTGGGCGTGGGGATGAGCTTGCTGGCGTACATGGTGGCGGTGGCGTCGATGTTCTGGGTGGGCGCTGGCGTGATCTCAAGGATGGTAGCTGCGGTCGGGCGGTTGAGGCTCGACTCGGGCGGGGCGCAGGCGCTCAGCGCGGGCAGCGCCAGGGCGGCGCTGGCCAGCAGCGCGCCGAGAGCGGGGGTGTATCGCATATGGGCATTTCTGTGTATGTGGCGGCGGGTTCGTCGTTTCCTGGGGCGGGATTGTAGCAGCGGCGCTGGTGGATGTCAACGCGACTTGACCGGATCTTACGGGGTGTGGTATGCTCACGCCTGCGGGAAAGGAGCGGGGGCCAACTGATGTCAGCCCCCAAGAGAGACCGTAGCAGAACTAAATCTTCGGCGTCTTCTTGCTGATCTTCTGCTTATCCTGCTTCTGCTTGTTCTTCGGATTTTTGTCGCCCATTGGTCCGCTCCTTTCGATTGGACAGGCGCACCACGTTCAGGCAAGGCCTGTCGCTGGTCGTTCTGGTGATTATAGCACCCACACCAGCACTTGCCTAGCCCCTCCGCAGAAGGATATCTCTGAGCACTATGCCGATCCAGAACAGCCGACGAACGTTCCTGCGGGGTGGGTTTTTGCTGTCTGTAGCCGCCTGGGCCTCGGCATGCCGCGCCGCCACGCCGGCCACACCCACCATCCCGCCCACTATCACACCCACCATCCCGCCCACTATCACACCCACCATCCCGCCCACTATCACGCCCACCACCCTGCTTTCGCCTGCCGCCACCACCCTGCCTTCGCCTGCCGCCACCGCCATGCCCAGCGCCGCCCAGTTCAGCGGCGAGCGCGCGCTGGCCCATGCCGCGGCCCAGATGCAGTGGCAGCCGCGCGACACCGGCAGCGAGGGCTGGAAGCAGTGCGGCGACTATATCGCCGACCAGCTCCAGCAGGCCGGGTGGCAGGTGGAAAACCAGCGCTTCCCCTACCACGATGTGGAGTGCCGCAACATAATTGGCAGGCGCGGCAGCGGCCCACGCGTGATCATCGGGGCGCACTACGACGCGCGGCGGCGCTCGGACCAGGACAAAGACCCGGCCAAGCAGAATGAGGTGGTGCCCTCCGCCAACGATGGGGCAAGTGGCATCGCCGTGCTGCTGGAGCTGGCCAGCGTGTTGCGGCCCGAGGAGCTGGGCTTCGAGGTGTGGCTAGCTGCCTTCGACGCCGAGGATAACGGCGACATCGACGGCTGGGAGTGGGTGGTCGGCTCGCGCTACATGGCCAACTCGCTGACCGAGGCCCCTGCGGCGGTGATCGTGATCGACATGATCGGCGACGCCGACCAGCAGATCTACTACGAGGGCAGCTCCGACCCGGCGCTGCGCGAGGCGATCTGGGGTGTGGCGGGCGACCTGGCCCTGGCCAGCTTTGTGCCGCAGGTGCGCTACTCGATGCTGGATGACCACACGCCCTTCCTCCAGCGCGGCTACCGCGCCATCGACATCATCGATTTCGACTACCCCTACTGGCACACCACCCAGGACACGCTCGACAAGGTGAGCGCCCCAAGCCTCGCGGCGGTGGGCAAAACGCTGGAAGAGTGGCTCCTGCGCGGCGGCCAGGGCATACAGACGGCGGATAGCATGCGGCCAGCGTATCAAGCATAGAGGTTCTCCATGAAACTACTGATGTTCATCACCGAGGCCCATGTGGCCGACCCGACCGTGGATGCGCTGGTTGAGCAGGGCTTCCGTGTGACGCGGCTGGCCTCGACGGGCGGCTTTTTACGCAAGGGCAACACCACGCTGCTGGTGGGCCTTGAGGAGAGCGCCATCGACAGCGCGGTGGCGATCGTGAAGCGCACCGCCCCCGGCGCGCTGGTGATCGCGCTGGATCTGGATCGCTACGAGCGACTGTGAAGTTCCTCTACATCGCCAGCGGCATCCCTGTGCCGGGCACCCTGGGCGGCTCGACCCACACTATCGAGGTGGCGCGGGGTCTGGCCGCGCGCGGCCACGAGCTGCACGTGGTGGCCTGCACCCAGATGGGCTGGCGGGGCATCGCCCCGCTGCTCCGCCCCGAGTCCACGCGGCTGGATGGCATCACCCTGCACTATGTCGACATCCCCAAGGCTGCGTCGCTGCTGGGCGCGCCGGTCATCCGGCGGCTGGCCGAGGCCCTAGGCCCCGATGTGGTGATGGAGCGCTACTACAACTTCGCGGGCGGCGGGCTGCTGGCCGCCAGGGCCATGGGTCTGCCCAGCATCCTGGAGGTGAACGCGCTGATCGTCGACCCGCCGCAGGTGCGCAAGCGCCAGATCGACGATGCGCTGGGCGGGCCGATGCGCCGCTGGGCGGTGGCGCAGTGCCGCATGGCGGGCCGGATCGTGACGCCGCTGCACACCACGGTGCCCGAGGAGATCGACCGCGCCAAGATCGAGGAGCTGCCCTGGGGCGCGAATGTCGAGCGGCTAGCCCACATCGAGCCGCCCGCGCCCGCGGATGGCCCGCCCACCGTGCTGTTCCTCGGCTCGTTCCGCGCGTGGCACGGCGTGCTGGATGGGGTGCGGGCGGGGGCGGCGCTGCTGGAGCAGGGCCGCGACCTGCGCTTCCTGTTCGTGGGCGACGGCCCCGACCGCGCGGCGGCGGAGCAGGCCGCCAGCGCGTGGCCAGGCCGCTTCACCTTCACCGGCGCGGTGCCGTACGAGCAGGTGCCAGGCCTGATCGCCAGCGCCAGCGTGGGTATCGCCCCCTTCAACACCGCCCGGCACCCGGCGCTGCGCCACGCGGGCTTCTTCTGGTCGCCCCTGAAGATCTACGAGTACATGGCGGCAGGTTTGCCCGTGGTCACCGCCGACATCCCGCCGCTCAACCAGATCATCCGCGACGGCAAGGAGGGGCGGCTCTACCCCGAGGGCGACGTGGCCGCTCTGGCCCAGGCGATCGGCGGGCTGCTGGATGCGCCCGAGCAGGCCAGGGCCATGGGCCAGCAGGCCCGGCAGCGCGTGACCGACCACTACAGCTGGGCCAGGCACTGCGCCGAGCTTGAGCGGATCGCCCACGAGCTGTGCGATGCGGCACCGGCCAGCGCCCAGCTGCGCTAGGCTACGAAATTGTCACGTGGCTAGGTTGCAGGCTTCCTCATCCTGCGGTAGCATGGATATGAGCGAACGCTATGCGCTAGAGACAACGCGACGATTCCGGCGACTGTGCAGCTCCTTCGCTCCCCTGGCACGAGATAGCAGACGGTAGCCAGATCTCGCCTACAATCAACCTAGGAACGTTATGCCAAGCGCACTTGCACAGCTCATCCGCGAGCACAAGGCGGCCATCGCCGAGCGAATCGCAGCCCCGACCGGCCAGACACCCCAGAATGCCGACGAGCGCACCGCGATCGCGCTCGCCCAGATCGATAGCATGATCGGCATGTCCGACCAGTCCGACCAGATTCTCGAACAGACGCTCCAGGAGCTGACCCGCAGCCAGCTGGCCTACTCCGACGATATCGACCCGGCCATGCAGACCATCCTTCACGAGCATGATGCGGTGCGCGCGGCCATCCTAGAGAAGTATCCCGAGAGCGCCGAGGCGCTGAACCTGGTCTTCGAGCTTGAGCGCCTGACGGTCCGCCGCAATCGCGCTGTCACCAAACGCATGAGCGACCAGCTGCAGCAGCAGCTGCAGGAAAGCAGCGCCGACAAGATGGCCCTGCGCGCCGCCGTGCAGGAGCTCTCGACGCCGATCATCCCGCTCTACAGCGGCATCCTGGGCGTGCCGCTGGTGGGCCGGATCGACGACGCCCGCGCCCAGAACATCACCGAGCAACTGCTGGACGCGATCGCCCGCGAGCAGGCCGACATCGTGCTGATGGATGTGACCGGCATCTCGACGATGGACACCAGCGTGGCCAACCACCTGATGCAGACAGCCAGCGCGGCCTCGCTGCTGGGGTCACAGGTGGTGCTGGTGGGCATCAGCGCCGAGATCGCGCAGACCCTGGTGATGATGAATGTGGAGCTTGGCTCGCTGGTGACGCTGAGCGACCTGCAGAGCGGCGTGGAGTACGCGCTAGAGAAGCTGGGCATGGAGATCCGCCCGATCGAGTAGCATAATCGCAGAGACTCAGGGCGAAGGCTGGATCACGATCTGGCTTTCGCCTTTTTTTATGAAAAGTGAGCGGACACCGATATGCATATCATCATCCCGAGCGATGTCTTCCCCCCGCGCTGCGGCGGCGCGGGCTGGAGCAGCCACGCCCTGGCCACGGCCCTGATCGCGCGCGGGCACACAGTGGCGGCGGTGGTGCCCGGCCCCGGCGCGCCGCACGCCGATGTGCTGGGGGTGCCGACCGCCCGCGTGCCCTACCGCGCCCCCGGCATCCCGTTTGTCAAGAATATGTTCCGCCACGAGCTGCTGTGGCCGCGCCTGGCCCGCGCGATTGTGGCCGAGGCGGGCGGCACGCCGAGGCCACTGGTGATCCACGCCCAGCACGTGCAGGTGGCCCCGGCGGCGGTGATGGCCGGGCGCGCGCTGGGGGCGCGCGTGGTGGTGACGGTGCGCGACCACTGGCCGTGGGACTACTTCGCCACCGGGCTGCACGGCAACAGGATCCCCTACCAGGGACAGACCTGGGCCTCGCTGGCCACCGACCTAGCGGCCCGCGAGGGGCCGCTGCGCGGCGCGCTAGCGCTGCCCGCCATCCCCTACATGCTGGGCCACCTGCGGCGGCGGCAGGCCTACCTGCGCCAGGCCGACGCGGTGATCGCGGTGAGCGGCTACATCGCCCAGAGGCTGCGCGGGATCGTGCCGGATGAGAAGATCCACGTCATCCCCAATATGGTCGACACCGAGGCGATCGCGCATGTGGCCGCCGAGCTGCCGCGCTCGATCACGGGCGAGTACCTGCTGTTCGTGGGCAAGCTGGACATGAACAAGGGCGCGCAGCTGCTGGCCCCGATCTTCGCGGCGCTGCGCGAGCGGGGCTACACCGGCGCGGCGCTGCCGCCGTTGGTGGTGGCGGGCAGCGGGCCGCTGCGCCCGCAGCTAGAGCGCGACCTGGCCGCGCTGGGGGTGGATGTGCGCTTCCTCGACTGGGCCGAGCACGACGAGGTGCTGCGGCTGATGGCGCACTGCACCGCGCTGCTGTTCCCCAGCGCCTGGGGCGAGCCGCTGAGCCGCGTGTGGCTGGAGGCGGCGGCGTGCGGCGCGCCCATCGTGGCCATGCCCACCGGCGGCATCCACGATGTGATCGCCGATGGCACACAGGGGCTGCTGGCGGCGACCCCGGCGGGCTTCGCGGGGCACCTGGCCGCGCTGCTGGCCGACGCGCCGCTGCGGGCGCGGCTGGGCGCGGCAGCGCAGGCCGCCGCACGCGAGCGCTTCAGCGCGCAGCGCGTGGTGGCCCAGGTGGAGCGGGTCTACGCGGGGGAGAGCGTCTAAACGCGAAGAATAAACGAATACCACGAAGACACGAAAAAAAGACCGTTTACCACCAAGACTCCAAGGCTCCAAGATGCTTTTTTGGGGCGGGGGCAAATAATTGCGTGGTGCAAAACCATTTCACTAGAAAGTGGCTGTTCGGTCGTTTTCGCTGTTTTTCATACGCTGCGATACGGCATCGGCGCAAAATCTATTGATTGTATCGTAGCGTATGAAATTGGGGCGTACGTTATCCATAAGGTCGATACGTGATCAATTTAGCCACTGCTACTCCGCCGGGAGGACGCGGAACACGGGGTACTTGGGCGCGATCTCCTCGAAGGCGGCGAGAGGCGCATCTTTCTCCACCGGGATGTGCGGGCGCGCGCCGGGGGCATGGGCCAGAAACGCCTTGATGATCGGGGCGCGCTGCTCGACGGGAACCTCCTCCAGCAGCACGCGCTCGGTCGCGCCGTGGTGGAGCGTGGCGCGGTTGCCATCGGCCTTGGCGTTGCGCACCCAGTTGGCCTCGCCCAGCATGGAGACGAGGTAGCGCTCGCCGTCGATCACCGTCATCACCAGCGGGAAGCTCACCGGCTTACCCGAGCTGCGCCCGAGCACCTCCAGCGTCACCAGGTAGCTGGGCGCGACGCCGCGCGAGTGGATGAATGCCGAGATGCCGTTCAGGAACTTGGCCACGCCGTTGGGGCGTCCGCCACGATACATCCAGCGATAGAGTGACATTGGTCTTCCTCCTAACGTGAACTCTGCTATGGTTCCATGTACGTAGTATCTGGCGTTTGGTGTCGCGCTATGAACGATCTAGGCAAGCTGGGCAAGCTGCGTACCAGCGGATATGCCCATGTGGCCATCAGCGAACCGCATTGTGGCACATCAGAAGACACACGATGCCCGCAATGCGGTTCGCTGCGGGCGGACACGAGATACGCCCCTACGGCGGTGAATGAACATCGCCCGCGCGATGATCTGGCATTGCATCCATCGCATTCCCATACGATGCGTACAATCAGCGACCATGGGTGTAGGGGCAGATTTTATGTCTGCCCACATTGATATCATCGAACACATCGCAAACATCGATCCACACGCGATGCGAGCGATGAGCGCGATACAGCGCAATGGGAACATATGCGCGGAGGCTGGCACGACCAGCGAGGGTGTGGAAGAAAAGACGCCGCCTAGCCCATCCGGCGAAGGTGGCACGTGAGGAGGCTGGCCATAATCCAGACCGCAGCGACGAGGCGCGGGCCGTGAGGCGGGCTAATTTTCCCCAGACGATCAGCCGATGCGGGGGTGGGGGATCTCGACCTGAAGCAGCAGGCCGCCCTCGGGCTGGTTCTGCACGCTCAGGCGTCCCTGCAGCAGGGCCACGCGCTCGGTGATGCCCAGCAGGCCATAGTGGCCCTCGGCGGCCAGCGCGGCCAGGTCGAAGCCCTCGGGCAGGCCGCGCCCGTCGTCGGACAGCGAGACCAGCAGGGTGCGCGGCGAGGTGTGGCGCAGCGCGATGCGCACGGCGTGGGCCTGGGCATGCTTGCGCACGTTGCTGAGGCCCTCCTGCACGATGCGGAAGATCGACAGCTCGATGGCCTCGGGCAGGCGGCCAAGCTCGGTGCCCAGGTCAAGCTCGGCGCGGATACCGGTGCGCGCGGCCCAGTCGCGGGCGTAGGACTTGATGGCGGCCCCCAGGCCCAGGCTGTCGATGGTGGGCGGGCGCAGGTTGCCGCAGATCCGGCGCACATCATCCACCAGGCCACGGATGCTGCCGCGCACATCGGCCAGCTCGGCGCTCAGATCGGCCTCGCTATCCTCGCTGCCTAGGTCTTCGAGCTGGTAGTTGATGCTGAGCAGATCTTGGATGATCTGGTCGTGCAGCTCGCGGGCCAGGGCCTTGCGCTCCTGCTCGCGCTCGGTGAGCAGGCGGCGGTGGGCATCCTGAAGGGCGATGTTGGCGCGGTCGAGGGCCGAGACCTGCTCGCCCAGCTGGTCGATCAGCTGGCGGTTGAGCGAGTCCTTGGCGGCGAGGTTCTGCTCCAGCAGGGCCTGCTGGTGGCTGAGCCGCTCGGACTGGTCGCGGGTCTGGTAGTAGCTGTCGAGCGCCCACATGATCGGGGTGAGCTGCTGGCGGTCGCTAGAGCCGACGATGGCGGAGACCAGATCCTCGCGGCTGGTGGTGTCGGCGCAGAAGTCGGCGGTGAGGCGGCCATCGTGCAGCACCAGGATGCGGTCGGACACCGCGAACAGGTGGTCGAGGTTGTTGCTGGCGAAGATCACCGCGACGCCCTGCTGCTGCCAGGAGCGGATGAGGGCCAGCAGCTTCTGCTGGTGGGCGTAGTTGAGCGGCATGGTCGGCTCATCCACCACCACCAGGCGGGCGGGGCGCACCAGGGCGCGGGCGATCGAGATCATCTGGCGCTGCTCGCTGGTGAGGTTCTCCACGGTCTCGCGCAGCGAGGGCACGGATGCATCGAGCTGGCCCAGGATCTCGGCGGCGCGCTGGTCCATGCGGCGGCGGTCGGGCACCTTCAGCCAGCTGCCCAGCGCGGGCCAGCCGATCTCGTCGCCCAGGAAGATGTTGGAGGTCACGTCGAGGCGGTCGGCCAGGGCGGGGTGCTGGGGGATGACGGCGATGCCCTCGTGGCGGGCGCGGATGGGCCAGGGCAGGCGTCTGCCGCCCAGGTAGATGTCGCCCTCGTTGGGCACGGCCAGCCCGCCCAGCAGCATGGCCAGCACCGACTTGCCCGCGCCGCTGCGGCCCGCCAGCCCCACCACCGCGCCCTGCGCCACGTCGAAGCTGATCTGGCGCAGCACCGGCAGCTCGCCAAAGGTCTTGGAGAGGTTGATGCAGCGGAGGAGGGGCTGTGGTTCCATAGCGGTCTCGCCTTATCTACCACCAAGACGCCAAGGCTCCAAGCTGGGCGCGGCTGGCACATTCTGAAGAAATGCCGGTACAATCATGCCACTGGTCATCGCATCTATCGAGGAGCGACTTGTATGAGACCGACCATCTACCGCATCCCGCTGGCCGCGCCGGGGCTGCTGGCCACCATGCCGCACCCGCGCGGCGGCGACTGGCTGGCCGATGAGCTGCGCGAGATCGCCGCGCTGGGCTTCACCGACCTGGTCTCGCTGCTGACGCCCGGCGAGGAGCTAGAGCTAGAGCTAGAGCGCGAGGCCGAGCTGTGCGGCGCGACCCCGCTGGCCTTCCACCGCCTGCCCGTGGCCGACATGCAGGTGCCCGAGTCGATGGGCGCGGCGCTGGAGCTGGCGGGCGCGCTGGCCGAGCGCATCCGGGGCGGGGCGGGAGTGGCCATCCACTGCCGACAGGGTATAGGCCGGTCATCGCTGCTGGCGGCGCTGGCCATGGCCGCGCTGGGCGACACCACCGAGCAGGCGTTCACCACCATCGCCCTGGCGCGCGGACGCCCTGTGCCCGATACACCCGCCCAGCGCGAGTGGGCGGCGCGCTGCGCAGCGTGGGCGGCGCTGGGCAACCAGCCCTAGCGCGGCGTGCCGGTGGCCTGGGCCTGCACGAAGGCATCCAGGGTGTCGCGGGTCACAATGTCGGCCCCCATGTCGATGAAGGGCGGGTAGCGCGTGCCGAGGGCGATGTAATCGTACACCATCTGCACCGACTGATAGCCCCAGCTGCGGTACTTCTGGCCGATCAGGGCCTCCACATAGCCCTCGCGCATCAGCGCGATCTCCACCGGCAGGGTGTCGAAGGCCACCGTCTTCAGGCCGCGCTCGCGGGTGGCGCGCTCCCACAGCGGCATGGAGCCACGGTCGGCGAACAGCGGCCAGAGGCCCGCGAAGAACCAGCCGCGCAGGTCGGGGTGGGCCTGCATGGTCTCCTCCACGCCCTGCACGCCCAGGTTGATATCCTCGTTGCTGGCGATGGTGGCCACCACCTGGATGCCCGGGTAGGATGCGGCCACCGCGTCCTTGAACCCCGCCACGCGCTGGTCGAGGTTGAGCGCCCCCGGCACCCCGCTGATGATCGCCACCTTGCCCTGCCCGCCGATCGAGTCGGCCAGGATGCGCGCCGACTCCTGGCCCATCTTGTAGTTGTCGATGCTCAGGAAGCTGAAGCGCCTGCTGTCGGGCGAGTCCGAGTCCCAGGTCATCACGGGGATGCCCGCAGCCACCGCGCGGTCGATCGGCGCGACGCAGGCGGCGGGGTCGTTGCACGAGATGGCGATGCCATCCACGCGGCGGGCGATCAGGTCGTCCATCATGCGGGCCTGCTCGATGGCATCGGCAGAGACCGGCCCGACCACCAGCACCTCCACATCGTACGGCCCGGCCTCGGTCAGCTCGCGGCCCTTCTGCAGCGCGCCGGCCTTGCCGGGGTCGAACACTGGGTTGCCCAGCGACTTGGTGACCCAGGCGATGGTGAGCTTGGGGCGGCCCGAGGCTGGCGCGGGCTGGCATGCGGCCAGCGCCAGCAGCGCGGCGGCCAGCAGCCAGATGCGGCGGGTGTGCGGCGCGCGCATCGGCTAGGCCCGCCGCCGCCGCCAGAAGTCCAGCAGCAGCACCAGCAGCACCATCCCGCCGATCGACACAAACTGCCACTGGTTCTGGTTGGGCAGCCCCAGCAGCACCACGCCGTTGCGCATGATCTGGATGAGCGCCGCGCCCAAGATCACGCCTGTGACCGAGCCCTCGCCGCCGAACAGGCTGGCCCCGCCGATCACCGCCGCCGCGATGATGTCTAGCTCGTAGCCGTAGGCGGCCATGGGCGCGGCCACCCCCAGGCGGGCGACCATCACCAGCCCGGCCAGCGCGGCCAGCATGCCGCTGATGGTGTAGGCCACCGTCTTCAGGTGCGCGGGCGAGATGCCCGCCGCCAGCATGGCCCGCTCGTCGCGCCCGATGGTGAAGATGTAGCGCCCCAGCACGGTCTGGTGGAACAGCACGCTCACGGCCACCGCCACCAGCAGCATCCAGACAATCGGCAGCGGCACCGCCAGCCAGCCCAGCGTCAGCTCGCCTTGGCCTAGGAACAGGAACGGCGCGGGCAGGCGGCTCACTGGCGCGCCGCCCGTGAGGCTCAGCACTAGGCCGCGCGTGATGCCCATGGTGCCCAGCGTAACCATGAACGGCGGCAGCCGCGTGTGGCCCACCAGCAGCCCGTTGGCCAGGCCGATGGCCGCGCCGCTGAGCAGGCCCAGCAGCAGGGCGGCGGGCACGCCCAGCCCCTGCTGCAGCGCCATCGCGCAGACCATGCCCGACAGCGCGATGGTCGAGCCGACCGAGAGGTCGATGCCGCCCACAATGATCACGATCGCCGCGCCGAAGGCCGCGATCACATACCACGAGAGGCCGAGCGCCACATTCAGCAGGTTGGCGTTGGTGAAGAAGGTGCTGGTGCTCAGGCTCAGCGCGACGCCGATGCCCAGCAGCACCAGCGCGACAAACAGCTCCTGGCGCTGGAGCAGCCGGCCCCAGCCGTAGCGCATCGCCCGCTGGATGCGCGAGCGCGGCTCCTTGGGCGAGAAAACGGCGATGTTTTCCATCCTGCTCCCCTGTGTGGCGTGTGCGTTACGGTGTGCAGCCGCGCTGGCCGATCTGGCAGATCAGATCGACCAGCAGCGTATCTTCAGCAAAACCTAGCGGCTCTTCTTGAAGTATACATCGGCGTACACCGCCGCGACAAGCACCGCGCCCTTCAGCAGGTACTGCCAGGCGGGCTGCACGTTCATCATCTGCAAGCCGTTGGTGAGGCTGCTCATGATCAGCGAGCCGATGATCGCGCCCAGGATGGTGCCCGAACCGCCCAGCGTGGATGTGCCGCCCAGCACGCAGCTGGCAATCGCATCCAGCTCGTAGCCCTGGCCTGCGGCGATGGTGCCATAGCCCACGTACGAGGCCAGCACCGTGCCCGAGATGCCGCACAGGAAGCCCATCAGCACGTAGATCAGGAAGATGTTCTTGCGGATGTTCACGCCCGAGAGCCGCGCGGCCTCGCGGTTGCCGCCGATGGCGTAGGCGTAGCGCCCGAAGCGCGTGTTGTCCGACACGTAGCTCATCACCACGGCGGCGATGGCCAGCAGCAGCACCGGGGTCTGCACGCCGTTGTACTGGTTCACGATGCCCACGTACAGCAGCACCAGGGCCGCCACCAGGCCGGTCTTCAGCGCGTCCATATACATCGGCTCAAGCGTCAGGCCGTAGCGCTGCTTGCGCTGCCTGCCCATCACCATCAGCACGAACAGCACCGCAGCCACTACCACGCCCAGCACCCAGCCAGCGGCGGGCGGCAGGTAGCCCTGCGCGATCTCGGAGAACAGCGGCTGGTTGGCCGGGATGGTCTTGCCCTCTGTCACCAGCAGCAGCGCGCCGTTGAGGATCCACATGCCGCCCAGGGTGACGATGAACGACGGCACCTTCAGGTAGGCGATGATCGAGCCCTGCAGCATGCCGAACAGCAGGCCCACGCCGATGCCTGCCACGATCGAGAGCACGGTGGTCAGCACCTCCTGGTTGGGGAAGACCTGCGGCCAGATACGCGCCTGGAAGAAGGCCACCACCACCGAGACAAAGCCCGCCAGCTTGCCCACCGACAGGTCGATGTTGCCGGTGACGATGATCAGCACCATGCCCACCGCTAGGAAGCTGGTGACGGTCATCTGGCGGAACAGGTTCGAGATGTTCTGCGGCGTGGTGTAGTTGCCATTGGTGGCGCTGAAGAAGATGCCCCAGATCGCCACCAGGGCCACCAGCAGCGCATAGGTCTGGACATTTGCGCGGAACCCCTTGGTGATGCGCTGCACCGGGGTCTGCGGAACGCTTGAAGCAGCAGTGCTCATAATCGTATACCTTTCATCTCTCCACAATCGGGGCGGTCTCTAGGCCGGTCGCCAGGGCCATAATCTTCTCCTGCGTGGCCTCGGCCACCGGAAGGATGCCCGCCGAGCGCCCCTCGCACATCACCATGATGCGATCGCTCATGCCCAGCACCTCCTCCAGCTCGCTGGAGATCATGATGATCGCCATGCCCTGCTCGGTCAGATCATTCATCAGCTTGTAGATCTCATATTTTGCGCCCACATCGATGCCGCGCGTGGGGTCATCCATAATCAGCACTTTGGGCTGCGACATCAGCCATTTTGAGATCACAACTTTCTGCTGGTTGCCGCCAGAGAGCGAGTCGCAGACAGTGTCGAGGTGGGGCGCTTTGATCGACAGGCTCTTGGCGAACTGCCTGCTGGCCACGTGCTCCTCGCTGCTGTTGATCCAGCCGAAGCCCGAGAAGCGGTCGAGGTTAGCCAGCGAGATATTTTTCAGAATGGACTGCATCAGCACCAGTCCGTGCTGCTTGCGGTCCTCGGGCACCAGGCTCAGGCCCGCCCGCATGGCCTGCCGCGAGCTGCGGATCGTCACCGGTCTACCGTCGATGCGGATGCGGCCCTGGGTGATGGTGCCGTACTCGCCAAACAGCGTGGTGACCAGCTCGGTGCGGCCCGAGCCCATCAGGCCCGCGATGCCCAGGATCTCGCCGCGCCGCAGGTTGAAGCTCACGCCCTTCACCACCTCGCGGCTGGGCGCGGCGGGGTCGCTGGCGCGCAGGCCCTCGACCTCCAGCAGCACCTCGCCGGGGACACGGTTGCCCTTGGGGAAGCGCTCCTTCATCTCGCGGCCCACCATATAGCTCACCAGCTTCTCCTTGTTCAGGGTCGCCGTGGGCTGGGTGGTCACCACCTTGCCATCGCGCATGATCGTGATGTTGTCGGTGATGCGGAAAAACTCGTCGAGCTTGTGGGTGATGTAGAGGCACGTGACGCCCCGAGCCTTCAGGGTGTCCACGATCTCCATCAGCTTGTCGATCTCGGCCTCGGAGAGCGCGCTGGTCGGCTCATCGAGGATGAGCACCTTGGCGTGCTCGGAGAGCGCCTTGGCGATCTCGGTCATCTGCATCTTGCCCACGCCCAGGTGCCGCACCAGGGCGCGCGGGTCAATGTCGAGTCGGTAGGTGTCCAGCAGCTGCTGGGTGTCGATGTAGAGTTTGTCCCAGTCGATGCCGCCCAGCGCGTTGCGCGGCTCGCGGCCCAGGTAGATGTTCTGGCCCACCGTCATGTTGGGCACCAGCGTCAGCTCCTGGTAGACGATGGCGATCCCGGCCTCGCTGGCCTGGCGGATGGAGCCGCCCTCAAGGCGCAGCTCGCTGCCGTCGTAGAGGATGCTGCCATCGTAGCTGCCGTAGGGGTAGAGTCCGGCGAGGATCTTCATCAGCGTGGATTTGCCCGCGCCGTTCTCGCCGCACAGGCCGTGCACGCTGCCGCGCCGCACCTGGAAGCTGATGTTGCTGAGCGCCAGCACGCCGGGGAACTGCTTGGTCACACTATTTAGATCGAGGATGTTGTCATCCATGGGGGTCTCCTTGACAGACCTTGGCGGCGGGGCCGGTGGCCCTGCGGCGCTCGGTGCGCCAGGGGTGCCGCCATGTGCTCGGGGATGCGGGCGTGGCACCGCTGCGCCGCGCCCCGTGGGGCGCGGCGCAGCGGCGGGGGGCAGGGCCTACGGCTTCGCCGGGCGCTCGCCCTCGGGGATGTCGCGGTAGACATCGTCGTACGACTGGAAGCTGCTCTTCACGATCTCGTCGTACACGTTGGCCTTGGTCACCTGCTTCACCGGCAGGAACAGCGCAGGCACGCTGCCCTGCTGGGCGGTGTCGTTGGTCAGCTCGGCCAGGCTCTTGGTCTCCAGGCCCTGCACCGGCTGGCCCTTCAGCAGCGCGTCCACCAGATCCGCCGCCTTGGGCGCAAGCTGGCGGATGTCCTTATAGATCGTCAGGGTCAGCTCGCCCTTCACGATGCTGTTCGAGCCATCGGCGGTGGCGTCCTGGCCCGAGATCGGCACCACGCCAGCCAGCTTCTGCGCGCTCAGCGCCTGCAGCGCGCCCAGCGCCGTACCGTCGTTCGAGGCCACCACGGCGTCGATCTTGTTGCCCTGCGAGGAGAGGATGTTCTCCATGATCTTCACCGCGTTCGCCGGGTCCCAGTTCTCCACCCACTGGTCGGCCACCACGTCGATCTTGTCCGCGTACTTCGCCAGCACCTCATCCTGGCCCTTGCGGAACAGGATGGCGTTGTTGTCGGTCGGGCTGCCGCCAAGCTTCACCAGCTTGACCTTGCCCTTGGCGGCCACGTCCCACTTCTCGATGTCCAGCGCCTTCATGATGCCGTCGGCCTGCTGGCGGCCCACCTCGACATTGTCGAACGACAGGTACGCCGCGATGTCGGGCGACTTGATCAGGCGGTCGTAGGCCACCACCTTCACGCCCGCCTTGGCCGCCTTGGCCACCGCCGTGGAGGCCGCGTCGCCATCCTGCGGCACCACGATCAGGGCCTTCACGCCCTGGGCCACCATGTTGTCGATCTGGTCGTTCTGCACCTTCACATCCTGGTCGGCCTGCTGAACGACGACGTTGTAGCCCTTCTCCTTCAGCAGCTTGGTCAGCAGCTCGGACTCAGGCTTCCAGCGCTCGGTGGCGAAATCGGAGAACGAGAGGCCGACGGTGATCTGGCCGCCAGCGGCGGCGGGGGCTGCCTCCTGGGTGGCCCCAGCGCCCTGCGCGGGCTGCTGCTGGGTCTGCGCGGCGGGCTGGCCGCACGCGGTGATGCCGACCATCGCGGCGCTGAGCGCCAGCGTGGGCAGCGAGTAGCGGGAGAACAGGCGGTGCATTGGTAGCTCCTTTGCTCTGCAATGATCCAGGGCCGTAGAATCTATCTGCGCGGCCACAGGGCGCACGCTGCCTGGCCCAGGCCATACGATGGCGAGGGCGCGTAGACGCGCGGCTGTGGCGCGGTGCCGCAGCTACATAGGGTGGTGAAGATCGCTAGGTGGTGCCGAGACAGGCGTGGTTGGCGGTGGGCCGCCTGCCCCATCGGCGCGGTGGGGTGTAGGGCTGTGCATAGAATCTGTCCCCTTAACTGACGCTGTTAGCGAGGATCTACAGATCGCGTATAGCTCAAATGAGTGCTGATAGCGGATAGTGTACGCCATCGCGTGGGCGCGCTCAACCCCCCGCGACCCTGATTCTGATTAGGGGATTTCCCCTAATCGCCCAGGTCGTCGATCACCAGGCGGATGGCGGCGGCATCCAGATCCTTTTTGTCCAGAAAGGCGACCGCCCCGCTCTCGATGCCGCGCCGGTGGAACTCGCGGTCGGGGTAGGCGCTGATCAGCACCACGCGGGTGGTCGGGGCCGCCGCCTTCAGCTGGCGGGTGCACTCGATGCCGTTCTCGTCGCCCAGCACCACATCCACAAAGGCCAGCTGCGGCTGGGTGCGGCGGGCCAGCGCCACGGCGGCGCTGATCTGGTCGGCCTCGCCGATCTGGGCGTGGGGGTAGCTCCTGCCGATCATCTTGCGCATCTGGGTGCGGTAGCGCATGTTGTCATCCACCAGCAGGATACGCAGGCCCGCGTGGGGCGCGGGCGGCTCGGCGGGGTGGGGCGCGCCGCCGCTGCGGATGGCCGCCGGGTGCTGCGCCAGGTAGTTCACCGCCTCCAGGCGGCTCTGCACGCCCAGCTGGCGGTACAGCCGCGTCAGGTGGTTCTCGATCGTCTTCACGCTCAGGCCGGTGTGCCGCGCGATCGCCTGGTTGTCCAGCCCCTGCTGCAGGTGGCGCAGCAGATCCTGCTGGCGCGGGGTCAGCGCCGGGCCGCTGGCCACCGCCTCGTTGTAGTGCAGCAGCTTCTCGACGATCGGCGAGCAGATCCAGCGCTCGCCCGCCAACACGCGCTGCACGGCCAGCCGCAGGTCGCTCAGCGGCTGATCCTTCAGGTGGTAGCCGTTCACGCCCACGCTCAGCAGTCCCTGCACATACACATCGTCGGCGTAGGCGCTCACGATCAGGATCTTGAGCAGCGGGTAGCGCTGGCGGATGTGCTGCACGCCCACGATCGGCTCAAAGTTCGGCATGGTCACATCGGTCAGCAGCAGGTCGGGCTGGTGCTGGGCCAAGGCCCGCTCTAGGGCCTGGCCGTCGCCCACCTCATCCACGATCTGGATGGCGCTCAGGTCGCGCAGGGCGTTGGCGATCCCCGAGCGCACCACGGCGTGGTCGTCGGCTAGTACGGCGCGGATGGTGTTCATGCCGTCTGTTATACCGCATCCCGCCGCGCTTTTCAACTGCCGCGCCACATCCATAGGAACCGTTTACCACCAAGACTCCAAGACACCAAGGGGACAAAAGGGGGCGAATACCACGAAGACACGAAGGCTCTTTACCACCAAGGCTCCAAGACACCAAGGGGACAAAAGGGGGCGAATACCACGAAGACACGAAGGCACCAAGGGGAATAGGGATCAGGGAATAGGTATGAGCAGGCTCCTCTCCTCATCCCACCTAGCCCATGCGGCGAAGGTGCCACGAGAGTCTTAATAGCCATATGCACGAACACCAGCCACCAGGAGACAGCACGGGAACGCTCAAAATTGGGGGTTTCGAAGGGGGTTACACCCCCTCGCGGGGTTCCTAGGGGCAGGCCCCTAGGCGCTGCCCGCGTAGGGCATCCACCCACCGAACAAGCACTACGCCATCACTTCATGGGGAGCAAGACACTATGTGAGAGCAGGCCCCTAGGTGCCGCCTGCGCAGTGCATCCACCAACCAAGCACCGACGCTATAGGGGATCGCGCCCCCAGCTTGGCCCGGCCACCACGACTCCAAGGGGCAAAGACACGACCGTGGGAGCGCAGCACCCCGCAGAGGCACAAGCAGTACAGGAAGAAAAAAAGCGCCGCCGCACGAGCGCAGCCGTACCGCGCTGGGCGGGATTATGACTAGCTGCCTTGGTCATGCGCCTTCGCTGGATGGGCAAGGCCGCTGGCATGCTGGCCCTGCCAGCGCGGGGCTGGGCAACACTCCAGCACTGCCGCCGAGCGACTCCCCACGCCTCCCAAGCAACTCCCCTCGTCTCCCGAGCAACCCCCCTCGTCTCCCGAGCAACTCCCCACACCTCCCGAACAACTCCCCACGCCTCCCGAGCGACTCCCCACGCCTCCCGAGCAACTCCCCACGCATCCCAAGCAACTCCCCACGCCTCCCAAGCCATTGCCCACACCCAGAAACCCATCCCCTTGGTGCCTTGGCGTCTTGGTGGTAAACGGTGCGCTGGATCCCTTCGCGCCCTCGTGTCTTCGTGGTATTCGTTCCCTTGGTGGGTTGGTGGGAAACAGTTCTCCTCGCACGAAAGAGAAAAGGCATAGATAATGCACTTGGCCAGCAGGCGCGACGTGCGCCCGCCCGATGTGTGAGAAGAGGAGATTCCCCATGTGGTCTAGTGCCCTACCCTGGGCAACCCTGCTGATCGTAGCCGCCGCGCTGGCGGGCATCGCCGTGGGGCGCTGGCCGCTGCTGCGCGCCAACCGCCCCGTGATCGCCCTGCTGGGCACGGCGCTGCTGCTGGCCGTCGGCGCGCTCACCCCGCCCCAGCTCTACGAGTCGGTGGACTACGGCACCATCCTGCTGCTGTTCAGCATGATGATGCTGAACGGCACCCTGTTCCTCGCCGGGTTCTTCGGCGTGGTCACGCGCCAGATCCTGCGGGTGGCCAGCGGCCCGCGCACGCTTCTAGCCCTGATCATCGTGGCCTCGGGCCTGCTCTCGGCGCTGTTCCTGAACGACACCGTGGTGCTGATGCTCACACCGATCGTGCTGGACACCACCAGGGCGCTGAAGCGCAACCCGCTGCCCTACCTGCTGGGGCTGGCCACCGCCGCCAACGTCGGCTCGGCGGCCACCATCACCGGCAACCCGCAGAACATCGTGATCGGCAGCGCATCCGGCATTCCCTACCTGCGCTTCGCCGCCGCCATCGGCCCCACCTCGCTCATCGGCCTGGCGATCTGCTGGCTGGTGGTGGTGGCGGTGCACCGCCGCGAGTTTCGCGGCGGCTCCTTCCAGGTGCCGGATGTGTCGCGCAGCGCCGTGCTGCGGCCCCTGCTGATCAAGGGCGGCCTTGCGGTGGGCGGCATGCTCGTCATGTTCCTGGCGGGCGTGCCGGTGGCCATGGCTGCCTTCCTGGCGGCGGCGGCCATGGCGGCCACGCGGCGGCTGCGCCCCAAGCGCGTGTTCGCCACGGTGGACTGGCCGCTGCTGGTGTTCTTCTGCGGGCTGTTCGCGCTCACCCACGGGCTGGATGTGCAGGGCTGGACCCAGCAGCTGTTTGCGCTGCTGGCCCCGCTGGCCCAGGCCGGGCTGGTGCCGTTTGGCATCGCCACCGTGGTGCTCTCCAACCTGATCAGCAATGTGCCCGCCGTGCTGCTGCTGCAGGGCCTGGTGCCCAGCCTGGCCGACCCGCAGCGCGGCTGGCTGATGCTGGCCGCCGCATCCACGCTGGCGGGCAACCTGACCCTGCTGGGCAGCGTGGCCAACCTGATCGTGGCCGAGCTGGCCGAGCGCTGGGGCGCGCGGGTGAGCTTTATGGACTACCTGCGGGTGGGGCTGCCGGTCACCCTGCTGACGCTGGCCGTGGCCTTCGCCCTGATCTAATCGGATCTTTAGCTTTATGGCGCGCTGTGGCGCGCTGGCCATTTTGACATGGGCTAGAGCCATACGTACAATAGGGCCAGCCTCCCAGCCAGATGCAATCGATAGCGCGGCGCACGACGCCGCACACCAGAGGGAACACTATGGGATTTCTCCCACCAGATGACCCATTTCTGATCAACACCACGATCGGAAACCTGCCCATCCAGCTGCGCTGGTACGGCATCTTCATCGTCGGCGGCGCGATGCTGGCGGCGTGGATCGCGTCGCGTCGCGCCGAGCGGCGCGGCTTCGACCCCGAGGACATATGGAACCAGCTGATGATCGGCATGGTCATCAGCATCGCCTGCGCCCGCGCCTACTACGTGGCCTTCGAGTGGCACCGCTTTGCCGACAAGCCGTTTCTGTACATCATCAACCCGCAGAACGGCGGCATCGCCATCCACGGCGCGCTGATCGGCGCGATTATCTCGGGCCTGATCTACACGCGCTGGCGCAAGCTGCCCTTCTGGCAGTGGGTGGATATCTGTATGCCCACCGTGCTGGTGGCCCAGGCCATCGGGCGCTTCGGCAACTTCTTCAACCAGGAGGCGTACGGCCGCGCCATCGAGGGCGGCTTCCCGCCCTTCGGCGTGATCATCAACCGCCCCGAGCAGCGCCTGCCGCCCTTCGACGACCCGGCCAAGTACCCGCTGGACACCACGCTGTTTCACGCCACCTTCCTCTACGAGGCGGTGTGGAACGTCATTGGCTTCGGACTGATCATGTGGCTGGAGCGCAGGCTGCGCGGCTGGCGTCGGGTGGGCGACCTAGGCGCGCTCTACGCCATCTGGTATGGCCTGGGCCGCTTCTGGGTCGAGTCGTTCCGTACCGACAGCCTATGCACCAACGGCGTGGGCGGCTCGTGCGACGGCTCGTTCCGCGCCGCCCAGATCGCCAGCCTGGCGCTGGTGGCCATCGGCGCAGCCGGGCTGATCTACAACCATATGCGCCAGGCCCGCCCCGCCGCCGAGGTCGAGAGCGAGTACGCCGAGCAGGCGCGGCTGGCCGCCGAGCAGGCCCAGGCCCAGCAGCCACCGGTCACAGCCGCAGCCACCGCCGCCCCCGCCGAGGATGCGGCCACCGCCGATCAGTCGGCCACACCGCAGGGCTAGCGCGGCACCGCAGCAACCAGAACGGCCAGGGGAGCACTTCCCCTGGCCGTTCTGCATGTGGGCCCCAAAAGTTCGCCAGCTTGCCACAACTTCTTCACAGGTTCCTAAAAAGTTTGCACTACCATACGCTGCATTGGCAACACGCACAACGTCCGAAAGAGAGCCGAACAATGCAGCAGAGCAAACCCAAGGCAAACCGAAACCTCATCAACATCGCGCTCGATAGCGCGGTCTTCATCGTCTTCCTGGTCACCACCGCGCCGCACCTGAGCGGCATCGCCATCCACGAGTGGCTGAGCCTGGCCTTCGGGGCCGCAATCATCGCCCACCTGCTGCTGCACTGGCAGTGGATCGTGGGCATCACCAAGCAGTTTTTCCGCAGCGCCAAGGGGTCGGCGCGCGCCAACTATGTGCTGAATGTGCTGTTCTTCCTAGCCATGACGATCGTGATCTTCAGCGGGATCATGATCTCCGAGCACGCCCTGCCCGCGCTAGGCATCGAGATCGGGCGCGACATGTCGTGGCGGCGTATCCACGGGCTGGCCTCGAACGCCTGCGTGCTGCTGCTGGGGCTGCACCTGGCGCTGCACTGGGGCTGGATGGCCAGCATGGCCAAGAAGTATATCGGCGCGCCCATCCGAGGCCTGCTGGCGCACGGCGGGGCCAGCAAGCAGACGAAGGGGGCCTAGCATGAAAAGCACACTTCAGATCCTTCTGCGGGTCGTGATCATCCTCGCGGCGGCGGCGGTCGTCAGCTTCGGCGGGCAGACGCTCATCCACTCGACGTTCGGCCAGTCGCTCACCGGCATGCCCTCGGGCGGCCAGGGCGGCCCGCCTGCGGGCGAGCAAGGCGAGGGCCAGGGCAGCGCCCAACCCAGCGCCGACGCGGCCACCACCAGCGCCGGGCAGGGCCAGCAGCGCGGCGGGCGCGGCGGCGAGCGCGGCGGAAACGCCATCATGGAGCTGTTCAAGAACCTCGCGATCGTGCTGGTGCTCACGGCCATCGGCGGGCTGATCACCACCGTGGCCCAGCGCATTCTGCGCAGGCGGGGCAAGCCCGCGCTGTCCGGGGCCAGCGATTAGTTCGGCAGCACATGCGGGGGCGAAAGGGGGCGCGCTGCCCCCTTTTTGCATGCCCCACGCGGGCGGCAGCCAGGGGGCACTGCACCTCACATGATGTCACTTTGTGCGGGTTTCCGCCACATTTTTGGTAAAAATATACGTTGTGGTTGATTCGGCCAGGGTGTGCCTTCGTTTACAGCGGTGGTGGTTGGCTACTGGGTGGATGCCCTGCGCGGGCCGCACCTAGGGGCTAGCCCCTAGGAACCCCACCAGAGGGCATCGCCCCCTTGGAACCCCCAATGTGAGGCGTTCCAATACTCCCAGCGCACGGCTGATGTTCGTGCATATGGCCATCAAAACATGAGCAGCACCTTCGCCGCATGGGCCGGGTGGGTAGGGCTGGCCTCTCGCCACTTCCTCGCACCTTTTGTATTCTTGGAGCCTTCGCGTCTTCGTGGTATTCGTTCTCTTGGTGCCGTGGTGTCTTGGTGGTAAAAATCTTCGCGGTGAAAAATGCAGCGCGGCGACGCTATAATACAGCTATGCCAGAATTACCTGAAGTAGAGCACGTGGCGCGCGGACTCGGCGCGCAAGTATGCGGCAGAACCATCGCCCATGTCAGCAAGCTGGATTGGGAGCCGATGGTCGAGACGCCTGACCCCACCAGCTTCCGGGCGCTGCTGGAAGGGCGGCGGTTCGAGGCGGTGGGGCGGCGGGCCAAGTGGATCGTGGCGACGCTGGATGGCGGGTGGACGCTGGCCCTGCACCTGCGGATGTCGGGCTATATCACCGTGCAGCGCGGCGGCGAGCCGGACAAGCACACCCACCTAGTGATCGACCTGACCGACGGGCGGCAGATCTTCTTCCACGACACGCGCAAGTTTGGCCGCGCGCGCCTGCTGGATGCGCAGGGCCTGCTGGCCCTCGACGCCGCCCACGGCATCGAGCCGCTCGGCCCCGCCTTCACCCCCGAGGCGCTGGGAACGATCGTCGGGCGGCGCACCACCAAGATCAAGCCGCTGCTGCTGGACCAGAGCCTGATCGCGGGCGTGGGCAACATCTACGCCGACGAGGCGCTGTGGCGGGCCAAGATCCACCCACGCCGCGCCGCCTGCACGCTCAGCGCCGCCGAGGTGGGGGCGCTGCACGCGGGCATCCAGGCCGCGCTCGGCTCGGGGCTGGAGCACGGCGGCAGCACGCTGCGCGACTACCGCAACAGCTACGGCGAGGCCGGGGAGAATCAGAAGCACTTTCTGGTGTACGATCAGCAGGGGAAGGCGTGCCAGCGGTGCGGGGCGCAGATCGAGAAGCTGGTGGTGGCGCAGCGCGGCACCCACGTGTGCCCGCACTGCCAGCCCGAGCCCGAGGGCTAGGCCGCGCCGCCCAGCGCCGCGCGCTCGACCACCACGCCCTCGGGCAGGCGGCCCCGCTGGGGGTCGCTACTGTCGGGCACGAACAGCAGGGCGCGGATGTTGGGGCCGACGGCCATGGCCAGCAGCAGGCGGGGGATGGGCACCGCGCGCAGGCGGGGCGGGGTCTGGTCTTTGATCAGGCCGTTGCGCTGGGCGAACAGCAGCGCCACATCGGGCGAGGCGAAGGCCAGCAGGGTGCGCGGCTTGCCCGTGCCGCCGCTGCCGCCCGCGCCGGTGGCGCTGCCCGCCTGAAAGACGTAGAACACCTCGCCCGGCAGCTGCGGGCGCAGGCTGGCCAGCAGCGCCGCGATGTGCTCGGGGGCGATGCCGTAGGCCGCGAAGGTCTCCATGGTGTTGTCTGGCTCGCTCATGGCGCTACCACCGGCACCGGCGTGGGCTTGGCCGCCGACACGATGTTGGGCGCGCTATCCTGGAAGTAGAGCGCGTGGCCCAGCAGGCCGATCAGGATCTGGCTGCCGTCGCCCGCGTCAGGGTGGTACTCCAGGCGGGCGCGCTGGAAGTACTGCACGGTGTACATCTTCTCGCCAAAGCGCTCCTGCAGCTCGTCGCTCAGCGGGTAGCCGAACACATCCAGCCCGCCGTTCTGCTCCCAGAAGGTGTAGAAGCGATCGCTCACGCCGTGGTTGGTGATCGGCGAGTAGACCACCTCGGGGTTGCTGGGGAAGAACTGCTGGTTGGGAAAGGGCACGTTCTGCGTGAACTCGACGCCCACCAGAGCGGGCTGGACCTCGTAGGCCGTGCCCTTGTGCTCGGGCCAGTACTCCAGGCGCGAGCGCTCGAACCACTGGGCCTCGCGGCCACCCACCTGCACCAGCCCGCTGATCGGCCTGCCGAACACGCGCTCGCCGCTGTGGGCCTGGTAGTAGTCGCGGAACACCGGCGCGACCTCGTAGGATGTGGTGATGGCCGCGCCGCGCGTGCCCGCCTGGCCCGTGCCGCCCAGCGCCGCCGTGAGCGGCGCTGGGCTATCGGCGGCGCGGGTGCCGGGGAACGAGATGATGCCAGCGTGGCCGGTGGCCGCCGCGATCAGGTAGCAGATCAGGAAGATCAGCAGCAGCAGCAGGATGTGCCCCGGCGCGCGGGCGCGGGCCTCGGCGCGCTCCTCCGCCGGGGTCTTGCGGGCGATCTCCTGGCGGATGCGGTCGGCCTCGGTATCCAGCGCCGCCGTCTCGCTGGCCACCAGCTCGGTCTTGCCCTGCTCAAGGGCGGCGGCCTCGCGGGCGGCGCGCTCGCGCTGGATCTTCTCGTCGGCCTCGCGGCGGGCAGCCGCTACGGCATCGCTGGAGGTGGCGGCGGTAGTGGTGCGGTTATCTTTATCGCTCATATGCACCCATTGATGAGAGAGGTGGCAAGGCCAGAGAACACCAGCAGGCCCGACACCCCATGGCGGTAGAACGGCCTAGAGATGCTGGCGGATGCTGGCGGCGATGGCGCTCAGCTCATCCTGCTCGAACTGCTGGGTCTTCCAGGGCAGCATGGCGCGGTCGCCATCCCAGCGGGGGATGAGGTGGACATGGAAGTGGAACACGGTCTGCCCCGCCGCCGCGCCGTTGTTCTGCACGATGTTCAGGCCATCGGGGTGCAGCGACTGGCTGATGGCTGTCGCCACGCGCTGGACCGAGGCCATCACGGCGGCCAGCACATCCGGCGGGATGCTGTAGATGTCGGGGTACTCCTGCTTGGGCACCACCAGGGTATGCCCGCGCGAGGCCGGGCCGATGTCGAGGAAGGCGTAGGTGTGCGCATCCTCGTAGACCTTGGTCGAGGGGATCTCGCCGCTGATAATTTTCGAGAAGATCGAGGCCATTGATCACCTGCTTCTATACGCTCGGGCGCGGCGGGGCCATAGCACCGCCGCAAAAGGGTGCGGGGGAAGGCCCCTAGCGCCGCTCGGGCTTGGGGGCGGCCAGCCACGCCAGCAGGCGCGGCAGATCCCACGTGTTGGCCAGCTGGTCGGCGGCGGCCCAGCCGCGCCGCGCCGTGACCACGCCCAGCCTGATCCAGGCCAGGTTATCGGTGTGGTGGGCATCGCTGTCGGTCACCAGCAGCGCGCCCAGCTCCAGCGCGCGCCGCGCGTGCGCCGCCGAGAGATCGAGCCGGTCGGGGCCGCTGTTCACCTCCAGCAGGGTGTTGGTCTCGGCGGCGGCGCGGGCCACCGCGTCGATGTCCAGCTCGGCCCCGGCCCTGCCGCCGATCAGCCGCCCGGTGGGGTGGCCGATGATGTCCACATGCGGGTTGCGGATGGCCTTCAGGATGCGCTCGGTGGCCTGCTCGGCGGGCTGGCGCAGCTGCACGTGGGGCGAGGCCACCACGATATCCAGCTCGGCCAGCACCTCGTCGGGCAGGGCCAGCCCACCGTCGGGGGTGATGTCCACCTCCACGCCGCGCAGGATGCGGAAGCCGCCCAGCTCGGCGTTCAGCGCGCGGATCTCCTCGGCCTGGGCCTTCAGCCGTGCGGCGTCCAGCCCGTTTACAATGCCCAGGTAGGCGCTGTGGTCGGTGATGGCCATGTGGCTGTAGCCACGGGCCATGGCGGCCTCGGCCATGGCGCGGATGCTGTGCTTGCCATCACTCCATGTGCTGTGCATGTGCAGGTCGGCGCGGATGTCGGCCAGCTCGACCAGGCGGGGCAGCGCGCCAGCCTGGGCCGCCTCGAACTCGCCCGCGTCCTCGCGCAGCTCGGGGGCGATCCAGGGCAGGCCCACCGTGGCGTAGACCTGCTGCTCGGTGGCGCAGGGCACGGTCTCGCCGCTCTCAAGGCGCTTAAAGCCGTGCTCGCTGAAGCTCATACCCTGGGCCAGGGCCAGCTCGCGGAAGCGGATGTTGTGCGCGCGGCTGCCGGTGAAGTGGTGCAGCGCCGCGCCCCACACGGCGGGGTCTACCGCGTAGAGATCGACCTGCATGCCGCTGTGCAGGTAGGCGGTGGCCTTAGCATCGCCGGATGAGTCGACGTAGGCGATCATGGGCAGCGCGGTGAAGGCGCGCACCACGGAGGCGGTGTCCTCGGCGGCGGCCAGGATGTCGAGGTCGCCGGTGGTCTCGCGGCCACGGCGCAGGCTGCCCGCGTAGGCCGCCTCGCGCAGCGGCACGGCCTCGCGCAGCGCGGCCAGCAGCTGCTCGGCCATGGCCAGGGCCTCGCCCATCAGCACGCGGGTGTCGGCCTGCTCGGCGGCGGTGATGCCTGCGGAGATGCCCGCGATGGTCTTCGCGCCGAAGCCCTTCACCCCGGCCAGCTTGCCGGTGTCGGCGGCCTGCTTCAGCGCGGCCAGGCTGTCGATGCCCAGCTCTTTGTAGAGCTTCCCGGCGGTGCGCGGGCCGATGCTGGGCACCTTCATCAGGTCGAGCACGCCGGGCGGCACCTGCTGCTTCAGCTTCTCGTAGAACTGCAGCTGGCCGGTGTCCAACAGCTCGATGATCTTGTCGGCCAGAGTTTTGCCGATGTTGGGGATCGCCTCTAGCTCGCCGCGCTCGCGGTAGGTGGCGAGCGCCGCGGGCAGCTCGCCGATCGAGTCGGCGGCGCGCTGGTAGGCCTGGAAGCGGTAGCGGCTCTCGCCCGCGACCTCAAGGCTCAGGGCGATCTTGGCAAACACCTCGGCGATATCGTGGTTTGTCAGCGTGGCGGGCATAGCCTATGCACCATCTTTCTCTTTCGCTCACTGGCAATTATAGCATCGCAAGCAAGCCTCGTGCCCAGCTACGGGGCCACTGCGTTCTCACCACCACGGCACCAAGACAGCGAGGGAACGCAAAAGAACGGATACCACGAAGACGCGAAGGCTCGAAGGGGGACGATTCACCACCAAGACACCAAGACACCAAGGAACGCAAGAAACGAATACCCAAAGACGCGAAGGAATAATGGTCAAAGAAGGGATGGGCGTAACGCCAACCTTGAAGACGCGGACGATTCACCACCAAGACGCCAAGACACCAAGGAACGCAAGAAACGAATATCCAAAGACGCGAAGGAATAATGGTCAAAGAAGGAATGGGCGTAACGCCAACCTTCCCCACTCGGCCCATGCGGCGAAGGTGTCGCTCCTGCAAACTGGCCATATGCACGAACACCAGCTGCCTGATGGCCGCGCAGGGCATCCACCCACCGAACAACCATCACCGCCAGCACTCATGGGAAATACGCCCGCCGCCGACCAGACAACACCAGAAACCCAGAAAAATAACGGCGTTTCTTCACCCCTTGGTGTCTTGGAGTCTTGGTGGTAGAACGTTCTGCCGAACGAAAGCACAGCGGCCCTGCCACAGGCCAGATCTGCCAGCTTTCGCCTGCGCCGTATATGGTATTATTATCGGTACATCAGCAGCTGGCACCAACACGCTCAGTACAACGAGAAGAGGAAGAGGAGAGCGATGAAGAACGTCCTGCTAATCGCCCTGATTATTGTTGCGACCATTTTCCCCTACGCGGCCACGGCGGTCGAGCTGACCCGCGATATGACGGCGGCGCTGGCCCTGGTGGGCATGTCGGTGCTCACCATCGTGATCGCGCTGGCGGCCATGTTCTACCGCCCCAAGCCCACCGCCGACACCGAGACCCCGCTGCAGGCCATCCCCAGCATGCCGGGGGCCAGGCGGGCAGCCGCAGGCGGCAAGAAGCACTAGCCAGGCACCGAGTTTGAAGGTATGACAGTGAATGTTGGAGGCGCTATGGTCATCACACACAAGGCGTATAATCGAGTCGATCTCCTCTCGATCGAGGGCCGCATGGATGCGGCCAGCGCACCGCAGTTCAAGCAGCAGATCGACGAGCTGTTCGAGCAGGGGCGCTACCGGATCGTCATCGATATGGCCAAGCTCGCCTATATCGCCAGCCCCGGCCTGCGTGTGCTGATCGAGGCACGCAAGCGGGCGCGCGATCTGAAGCTGCCGGACCTGGATGGCGGCGACATCCGGATCGTGAACCTGCCCGGCAACATCAAAGAGGTGTTCGACCTCACCGGGTTCACCTCGCTGTTCGAGATCTACGACGACGTGACCGAAGCAGTTGGATCGTTCTAGGATCAAAAGGCGGCGCGAGCGATGTTTGACACCACCACCCACCAAGGATTCGCATCGCTCGCGTTCCACCCCCAACATACTATGGAATCGCTGATCGTTCCCGCAACGCTCGACTCGCTCGAGTCCATCAGCCAGTTCGTCTCGCGCGCCACTGGCCAGGTGGGCTTCGACGATCACGCCGCGTGGCAGGTGCAGCTGGCCGTGGACGAGGCCGCCACCAACATCATCCAGCACGGCTATGATGGCGAGTCGCGGGGGACCATCGAGCTAGAGTGGCGGCTGATCGACGGCTGCACGCTCGAGATCAGCCTGCGCGACCACGGGCGGCGCTTCGACCCCAACCAGGTGCCCTCGCCCAACATCACCGCCCCACTTGAGGAGCGCGCCCCAGGCGGCCTGGGCATCTTCCTGATGAACCAGCTGATGGACACGGTGGAGTACACCCACAGCGCCACCTACGGCAACACGCTGGTGATGACCAAGCGGCTGGCGAACACCGGCGCGAACGTGCAGGTGTTCGCGCTCAGCGGGCGCCTGGATGCGGTGGCCAGCCAGCACGCGCTGGAGCGACCGCTGGCGGCGATCGCCTCGGGGGCCAACCGCGTGCTGCTCGACATGGCCGAGGTCACCTTTATGTCCAGCAGCGGGCTGCGGGCGCTGCTGCTGCTGCGCAAAGATCTGCTGGCCCACGGCGGCGAGCTGCGGCTGTGCGAGATGCGCGACCATGTGTACGAGGTCTTCCTCCTGACCGGCTTCACCCAGGTCTTCACCATCCACCAGACCCGCGAGGAGGCCCTGGCGGCATTTAGATAGGGGTTGCTGTGCGGCGCGAGAGCTGGCTGATCATCTACTGCGTATGCGCTGGCGCACTGGGCTGGGTGCTGCTGCTGGCCCAGCCCCTCCACCCCACCTCACCCCAGCTGCTCTGGCTGCTGGCCCTGGCGCTGCTGGTGGAGAGCACCGGGTTCCGCGCCCCGCCCGCCGACTCGGTGAGCCTGGTGGGCGTGGTGCTGCTGACCGCCGCGCTGGTGCTCGGCCCCGCCGATGGCGCGCTGCTGGCGGCGCTCTCGGGCCTGGTGTTCGGCACGGCCGCCCCGCTGTTCTACCGCCGCGCCAAGACGCCCTTCTACATCTTCGCCAGGCCCTTCCTGCGCAGCGGCGTGCGCGCCCTGGGCGTGCTGGGCAGCTACGGCGCGGCCAGCGCGCTGGCCGGCCCCGCGCCCAGCCTGCTGGCCCAGCTGGTGGCACTGCTGGTCTGCTACCCCGCGATCATCCACCTCAACCGCGTGATCCGCGAGTACATCCAGGGCGGCCCCACCGGCGTGGGCATCTGGTGGCGCTCGACATGGCGCTCCTCGCTCAGCACCGAGCTGCTGCCGCTGCCGATCGCATGGCTGGGCGCGGCGATCTACCTGCGGCTGGGCAGCCTCTACATGCTGCTGGCGGGCGCGGGCCTGTTCGTGGTGGGGCTGACGGTGCGCCGCGCCACCCGCCAGGTGCAGAGCCAGCGCCGCTCGGTGCAGGAGCTGGCCCTGCTGAACCAGGTGAGCCGCGCGATCATCCGCGCCGACATGGACGTGGGCGAGCTGTGCGAGCTGATCTACCGCGAGGCTTCCAAGCTCGTCGACACATCCTCATTCCACCTGGGCCTGTTCGCGGCCCAGGGCGACCAATATACCCTGGTGGTGCGCGTGCAGCAGCGGGTGCGGCTCGATCCGATCAGCATGGATCTGCCTATGGGCGACGGGATCGTGGGCTGGATGCGCGAGACCGGGCAGTCGCTGCTGGTGGAGGATTTCGAGCTGGAGATGGAGAAGCTGCCCGCCCGCCCGCGCTACCAGAGCGATCACCCGCCGCGCTCGGGCATCTACGTGCCGCTGAGCGATGGCGAGCACGTGATCGGCACCATCTCCATCCAGAGCTACCGGCCCCGCGCCTTTGACATCAACGACATGCGCATGCTCTCGCTGATCGCCGACCAGGCGGCGGTGGCCATCTCCAAGGCCCGCGTGTTCGACCAGGCCTCCAAGCGCGCGCGCCAGCTGCAGGCCATCCACAGCGTTGGCGAGCAGATCACCGCCATCCTCGACATGGATGAGCTGCTGCCCTCGGTGGTGAGCCTCATCCGCGAGCGCTTCGGCTACCACCCCGTCCACATCTTCTCGATCGAGCCAGATGGCCGCCTGCTATTCCGCGCCTCCACCGCCGAGTCCGAGGGCCGCAGCCGCCTGACCATGCTGCACACCGGCCAGGGCCTGATCGGCGTGGCCGCGCAGAGCAGCATGCCGCTGCTGGTGAACGACGTGGCCGCCGACCCGCGCTACATCAGCGACGACCCGAACACATGCGCCGAGCTGGCCGTGCCGCTGCGCTTCGGCGCGCAGAACCTGGGCGTGCTGGATGTGCAGAGCGACACCGCCAACGCCTTCACCAACGACGACATGTTCATCATGCAGACGCTGGCTGGCCAGATCGCGGTGGCGATCGAGAGCGCCCGCGCCTTCCAGGCCCAGCGCGAGGAGGCCTGGACGCTCAACGCGCTGCTGCAGGTGGCCGAGAATCTGGCCCGCGCATCCACGCTGGAAGATCTGCTGCCCACGATCGTGCGGCTGCCCCCGCTGCTGCTGGGCTGCACCCGCTGCTACTGCTGGGAGTGGGATGCCGCCCACGGCCACTTCGCGCCGCTGGCCGCCTACGGCCTAGCCGACGACCAGCGCAAGCGCTTCTTCGCCACGCTGCTCGACGATGCCTCGGCCCCCATGCTGGCCGAGGCCCGCGACAGCGCGGGGCTGGTGGCCGCATGCAACGTCGAGGCCGACATGCGCCGCCTGCCCTCGGTGGTGGAGCTGGGCGGCGGCACTCTGGTGGCCCACGCGCTGATGGCCCGCAACCTGCCGCTGGGCGCGCTGGTGCTCGACTACGAAAGCCCCCGCCACGATCTGCCGCCGCGCACCCAGGCCATGATCACCGGCATCGCCAACCAGATCGCCTCGGCGCTGGAGGCCGCCTTCCTAGCCATCGACGCCGCCCAGGCCGCCCACCTGGAGGAGGAGCTGCGCGTGGCCCGCGAGATCCAGACCGCGCTGCTGCCCTCCGAGGTGCCGCACATCCCCGGCTGGGGCATCGCCGCCGACTGGCGCTCGGCGCGGCTGGTGGGCGGCGACTTCTACGACTTCTGGCCGCTGCACGGCCCCGACCACCAGCCCCAGATCGAACAGGCCGCGCCCATCCTGGGCCAGAGCGAGAAGCTGGGCTTTGTGATCGCCGATGTGTCGGACAAAGGCGTGCCCGCCGCCATGTTCATGGCGCTCTCGCGCAGCCTGGTGCGTGCCGCCGCCCTGGATGGATCCTCGGCCAGCACCGCGCTGATGCGCGCCAACCGCTGGATCACCCGCGACTCCGACTCGGCCATGTTTGTGACCCTGTTCTACGGCATCTTGGAGCTGCAGACCGGCTGCATGCGCTTCTCGTGCGCGGGGCACAACCCGCCGCTGCTGGTGCGCGCCGACGGCAGTGTGGAGGAGCTGAAGACGCCCGGCATCGCCCTGGGTGTGCTGGAGGAGGCGCGGCTCTATGAGACGGCGGTCGACTTCCACCCCGGCGATGTGCTGGTGTGCTACACCGACGGCATCACCGAGGCGATCAACAACGCCGACGAAGAGTTCGGCGTGCCCCGGCTCACCGAGGTCATCCGCCAGCAGCGCGAGGCCAGTGCCGACGCCATCCGCCGCGCCATCGGCGAGGCCCTGGGCCGCTTCACCGAGGGCCGCCCGCCCTTCGACGACATCACAATGGTGATCATCAAGCGCGAGCCTACGGCCTAGCCCCGCACCACCATGCACACGATCAAAAAATACGCCAACCGCAAGCTCTACCACACCGCGCTGAAGCAGTACATCACACTCGATGGGATCTCGACGCTGGTGCGTCGAGGCGAGCCGGTGGAAATTATTGACAATGAGACTGGCCAGAACATCACCGCGCAGATCCTGGCCCAGGTGGCGCTGGGCGGGCCTAGCCCGCTGCCCATCGCGGTGCTCACCAGCCTGATCCAGGCCGGAAACGACACGCTCAGCGGGCTGCGCCGTACCCTGGCCAGCGCCATCGGCGGCGGCGACGAGGTGGATGAGGAGATCGCGCGGCGTCTGGATGCGCTAGTGCACAGCGGCGCGATCGCCCCCGACGAGCACGAGCGCATGCTGGCCCTGCTGGCCCCGCACCGCGCGCCCGCCGCCAGCCCGCCGTCCATGCTGCCCAGCGCCAGCGACATCGAGCGCCTGCGCGAGCAGATCGACGCCCTGGCCGCGCTGGTCGGCCAGCTGCAGGCCGAGCGCGGGCGCAGGCAGCCGCCCGAGGTGTAAAACAAAAAGGGCGTGGGGCAGCTTGCCCCACGCCCGCTGCGACCCCAGCGACTAGTTGCGCGAGCGCGTGAACTGGGCCAGCCCGCCCATCTGCCGCTCGCGGTACACGATCTGCCCGCCCACCTTCTGGATGGCGTAGGCGAAGCCGCTCTCCAGATCAGCGTAGGTCGAGACCCCCGCCATCACCACACCCAGCTGCACGATCGTCTGCGCCACGGCGGGCGTGATGCCCACCACGATCACCTCGGCCCCCAGCAGCTGCGCCGCCTGGGCCGCCTGCAGGATATGGTTGGCCACGCTGGTGTCCACCACCGTCACGCCGGTGATGTCAATGATCACCACGCGGGCGTGGCGCTCGCTGATCGCGCCCAGCATCGTCTCCACGAACTCGGCGGCGCGCTGGGTGTCCATCGTGCCCACCAGCGGTACGATCAGGATCTCGCGCGCGATCGGGATGACGGTGCTCGACAGCTCGCTGATCGTGCGCAGCATCTGCTCCTGGCGCTGGTAGGCCTCCTCGATCTCCTTGGCGCGGCGCTCCAGCTGGCTGAACAGGCGGGCGTTCTCGATCACCATGGCCATGGCCCCGGCGATCCGCTCGATCAGCGAGAGGTCGTGGCGGCTGCAGGCGTCGGGCTGCGGGCTGGCCAGGCGGATGGCCCCAAACACGGTACCGTGGATGAGCAGCGGCACCAGCACGCTGGTCTGCACCTCGCCGCTCTCGCGCTGCACCAGCGTGCGCCCGGTGTTGAACACCTGGGCCAGCGGCGAGGCCGCATCGAGGGTGGCGCGCCGCTCGACCACGCCCTCATCGCCAGCATCAGCCATGCCGATCATGGTCAGCACCAGCTTCTTGCCGCGCGCCCGGATGCGCTCGCGCAGGCTGATGTCGGGCTTCTGCCGGTCGGTGTCGTGCAGGTAGTCGGCCAGGGCGATCGACCAGTCGGTCGGCTCCAGCGTCACCACATCCACGCCGGTGTTCAGCACGCGGTCGTCGGGCAGCGTATCCAGCGCGCGCTCCTCGCCATCGGTCAGGATGCGGGCCAGCAGCTCGATGCACTGGTAGCCCATCGAGAACTCGCGCTGGGCGATGGTGGCCTGGATGGTGCCCTCGCGCAGCATGTAGATGGTGTCGGCAGTCACATCGAAGCAGACGATCTTAAACGACTCGTCTTTGCCCGCATGCAGGGCCGCCATGCCCCAGTTCGGGCCGTTCGAGCCGCACGCGCCAAACGCCCCGGCCAGCATCGGGTAGTCTGCCAGGGTCTGGCACGAGCGCTGGAGCCCCAGGTGGGCGTCGTGCTCCTCCTCGAAGGGCGGCAGGATGCGGATGGGCACGCCGGCGATCCCAGCCTCTAGCCCCATCATGCGGTCGATCGAGTTCTCGGTCATGGCCGAGTCGATCGACGCGCCGATCAGGCCGCCCTTGGGCAGCAGCCGGGCCAGCACATCGCCCGCCAGCACGCCCGCCTGGTAGTTGTCGGTGCCCACGTAGGCCAGGGCGGCGCTCTTGGGCAGCGGCGGGGTGTCGAAGGCGATCGCGGGCACGCGGCGGGCGGCAGCGGCGGAGAACTTCGGCTCGGCCAGGGCCGCGTCGATCGGCGCGATCGCCACGCCGTGCGAGCCATCGGCCAGCGCCGCGTCGAACAGGCGCAGCTGATCGTCGCTGCTGCCCGCCACATAGCGCAGCTCCACACCTAGGTCGCGAGCCGCCGTCGCCGCGCCGCGCCGCACATTGCTCCAGTAGCGGCTGCTCACCGTGCCAGTCACGCGAAAATCACGCAGCTGCCCGCCCTCATCCAGCAGCGAAAGCTCGATAGCGCTCCAGTGGGTGGCGGGAAGCACGCTTTTGATGCCGCCCTCAAGAATCCGTACGACATCCTCAATACTGGCCGATGCGGTGACAACATCTAGCACATCGGTGAGCAGGCGGATCTCCTGCGCGGCGTGGGCAAGGTCGCGGTACAGCTCCGAACGCTCAGTGGTGGTGGCAAAGGCAAGTGCGGCTTCCATAGCAGTGTTTTGTTTTCCTATGCTACTGGTTGATCGCGGGTGATCGGCGCGCTGATGCGCAGGTGCACTCAGCGCACGCCCGGCGTGGGCGAGCCACAGGCGGGCGCAACGGGCAGCCAGCAGCCGCAGGCGCAGCGATACGGCGGGGGAAAAAGGTAGGTGGCAAAGTCCGTCGTTGGGCATACGAACGCCCAGGTGGCGCGATGGCGGCTTCGTGCTGGAATAGTATGTCTATGTTCCATAGCCAACAGACATGGTCGCTATATAGTGGAGCGCGTCTATTGTAGCACAATCGCTAGAGCATGAGAACAGCTGTATTCGCTATCATTTCTACGAGCGCGCGCAATAGATCGCTTCCCAGCGCACAATCCGCAGGTACAGTGAGGCACAGGCCAGCAAGTGCGCGGTAGCATTTTGTTAACATTCGAGGCTCGGGGGCAGTGGCCGCTAGGCACCGCCAAGAGGCCCATGGCTATGGTATGCGCCAGATGCCCGATTGACTGCAGAGCACGCAAAAAAGCGGCCCGATCCGTTCTGGATCGAGCCGCTTGGCAGGTTCGCCATCTTCGTTAGGTGCCGCCCCAGCGCGTCAGGATCTCGCGGCCCAGCAGGCCAAACTGCACCTCGTAGTCGGTGCCAGCTTTGTCGGGGTGGAACTCGAAGCGGGCGCGCTCGAAATACTGCACTGTGTAGCTCTGCCCTGTGCTCGGGTCGGTGGCGGGGAACGGCTCGGTGATCGGCAGGCCCACAAACTCTAGCCCGCCCAGCTGCTGCCAGCGCGACAGGAACGGCGGGCAGATGCTATGGCCGCTCTCGGGGAACAGCTGGCACTCGGGCGGCGCGCTCTCCACCTTGGGCAGCGTGGTCCAGTCGATGCCAAACTGCTTGAGCACCGCCGTGCCCAGGTGGCCCAGCTGCACCGCGTAGGATGTGCCCGCCAGATCGGGGAAGTACTCCAGGCGGGCGCGCTCGAAGTACTGCACGGTCTTGGGTCGCCCGCTGCCTGCGGCAGGCTCGGTCACCTCCTCGGTCAGGGGGTAGCCAAAGCGCTGCAGGCCGCCGTTGCTCTGCCAGAAGCTGAGGAAGCCGCCGCGCACCGAGTGACCGGTCTCGGCGAAGTAGCGCCCGCCGCTCTGCACCGCCGGGTCGAACTCCAGATAGGTCGGCGAGCCTTGCTCATCCAGCTTCAGCGACAGCACACCGTTCACCGGGTAGATCACATAGCGGATCTCGCCGTTCCAGCGCCGCACCATGGCCTCGCGGCAGTTGCAGGGGATATTCACCACCTGATCGGCGCGGTCGGTGTTCCAGAGCACATCCACCCGGCGCTCGCCCTCGAAGCGGAACCAGTAGGTGGCTGGCAGATCGGGCTGGCGTCCGTTGGCGAAGGTAGACTTCAGGTAGCTGCCGCGCAGCAGCTCGGCCATGGTGCGGTAGGCCAGGAAGGCTGGCTTGCGCAGGTTGGGGTCGGCCACATTCAGCGGGAAGGTGCGCCGGATCAGGCCGTAGTGAAACTCTGGCTCGTTGGAGTTATAGTTGGGCTGATCGTAGACCGACGAGCTCATGTCGTTGCGGAAGTCGTACCAGAAGATCTTCTCGACGCTGGGGTGGGCGATCGCCAGCACATACAGCCGCACCATGAACTGGGCCTGCTGATCTAGCCCCACGCCCACATTCCAGCCGCTGGATGGAAAGCCCACCTCGGTGAGCCAGACCGGCTTCGCGCCGTACTTGCGCATCATGGCGTCCAGATGCTCCATCTCGTCGGGGAAGGTCTGGCCAGTGTCGCGACGCCATGGCGAGCCTTCGGGGGCGTCGGGGCGGTAGGGGTGGATGGCCAGCACATCGAACAGCTGCCACGCGCCCAGCTTGCCCAGCTGGTCGAGATAGTCGAAGTAGTCGTAGGTATAGGGCGAGGGCGGCTCGCTCCACACGCTGGCTAGGCCGCTCAGCACAATCACCGCGTTGGGATCGGCGGCCTTGGCCGCATCGCGGGCCACATTCAGCACCCGCACGTAGTCGGCGATGGTGTACAGGCCGCTCTCGTAGCCAAAATGCTTGAGGTTCGGCTCGTTCCAGATCTCCCAGTAGCGGATCTGGCCGGTGCGACCGTAGCGCGCCACGGTCTGGTACACATAGTCGCCCCACGCGCCGATCCACTCGTTGATATTGGGCGCGGTGCCCTTGGTCCATGCCGGGTTGTAGTCCAGCAGGCCCAAGATGCTGATATTGGCGTTGTGCAGGGCGCCAATGCTCATGTCATAGTCGTACAGCCCGGCGTCGTTGCCGCCCCAGCGAAACTCGCCGCCCGGCGAGAACTGCACCTCGTGCCAGAAGATCTCCTCGCGCACCCACTGGACATTCGCCTCCTGCAGCAGCTGGATGTAGGAGGACATCTCGTCGCGGCGCACGCGGTTGGCCACATTAGCCACCATGCCGAAGGGGGTGCTCTTGTCCCGCCAGGGCAGGTCTTCCGCCTGGGCCTCGTGCGGCGGCACCAGGGCGACCGTCAGCAGGATGGGGATGAAAAGGGCTACCAGCAGACGGCGTACATTGCATCGATCCAAGGGCCACCTCAAAGATGTGTTACAGCATGCGTATAGGTGAAGTGTGGCTCGGTATAGCCAAAACATGGCATCACAGAGGGCGCGCCGCAGCATAGATGCAGCACGCCAAAGCCGCTTCGCTTGACCCGCCGACGCCACGGCAGCGCAGGATACGCGACCGTCGGCGTGATGTTAAACGAGAAAACAGGCTGTTCTTTCCACATGTAGGGGCGCTACCGATGCGCGTAGGAGCACGGTCGGGGTGTCCGTAGTAGGGCGGCGCGAGGGCGCTGCCTGCCGCGCGAGGGTGGAGGTACGATGGTTAGGAAAGCAGGTCGCGCACCAGATGCAGCACCTGATCGATCTCAAAGGGCTTCTGGATGATAACCGCGCCATCGGCCTCTAGATCCGCAAACCAGGGCTTGCGGCTCAGCGCTGTCATGATGAACACGGGGATGCCCTCATCCTGCAGCGTCTCTTTCATGCGCTGGAAGGTCTCGACGCCGTCGAGCTGGGGCATCATAATATCGCTCATCACCAGGTTGGGCTTGAGCGTGTGCAGCTTCTCGATGCCCTCTTCGCCATTATTCGCCAGCACCACCTCGTAGCCGGCATCGCGCAGAGCTATCTCAAGAACCGTCTGGAGCGCGAGATCATCATCGATGATTAGGACGGTCTGCTTTGCGGTCATATCCTTCTCCCATTGTCGTGCCGTCACGTTCATCGGCTGGGCTATTATAGCAGAAGAATAGACGCGGGCTTCAGCGCGGCAGCTGGGGCGCGGCGCGCACGCTACGCTCGGAACGGTAGGTGACCAGGCCGGTGGGGCCGCCGGGCACGCGCCGCACATGCTTGCGCCGCGCCACCTCCACATCGGCGGCGGCCTCGCCGCGCGCGCTGCTGAAGTAGGCGGCCAGCGCGGCGGCCTCGTGGATGGTGCGCTCGGGCACGCCGTCGCCGCCCTTGATCACCACGTGGGCGCCGGGGATGCCGCGCACGTGCAGCCACAGGTCGTCGGGGGCGGCCACGTGGAAGGTGACGTGCTCGTTCTGGCTGGCGCTGCGCCCCACATAGATGGTGTAGCCATCGCTGGATGTGGTGCGCAGCGGCGGCTGGCGGCGCAGCTTCAGGCGCTTCTTGCCGCTGGGCTTCAGGTAGTCCTGGTCCTCGGCCTCGCGGGCGATCTCCTCGATCTGGTCGAAGCTGTCGGCGATGGCCAGCAGGGCCAGCCGCTCGTCCAGCCCGGCGATGCGGGCCTCGGTGGCGGCCAGCAGCTCGGGCACGTGGGCCAGCGCGCCCTTGGCCTTGTCGTAGGTGCGAAAGCGGGCCTGGGCGTTCTCCACTGGCGTTAGGCCGGGGTTCAGCGCAATCTTCTCGCCCTCCACCTCCAGCTCGATCTGGCCGGGGCGGATGCTGTGCAGGAAGGCGTAGATCATCTCGCCCTCCCAGCGGGTGCGGTCGAGCGTGCTGGCCTGCTGCATCTGTTCGGCCAGCTGGCGGCGCTGGCGGTCCAGGCGCTCGCGGGTCTCGCCCAGGGCCACGGCCAGGGCCGCGCGCCGCTGCGCGTGCGAGGTGAGCTGCTCGCGGGCGGCGTAGAAGGCCTCCAGCGCGGCACTCATGCTGGGCTGCGGCTCGCCCCCGCCCAGGTGGGCCAGCGGGTAGGGCGCGTAGGCCAGCGGCGCGCCCTCGGGGCCGCGCGCCAGGGTGGGCTGCCAGGGGCCAGCCAGGATCTGGTGCAGCGCGGCCACGATCGGCTCGAAGGGCAGGTCGGGCGCGGGCGCGGCCTTGGCGGCACCGGTGGCGCGGAACACCACCTCGCGCGCCACCTGCGGCGAGAGGCCGCTGTAGGCGCTCACCAGGGCGCGGGCGAAATCGGCCTCGGCGGTGGTCTCGGCCAGGTGCTGCAGGCCAGCGGCGGTGGCGCGGCGCGGGTTCAGCTTGTCCTGGCGGGGCGGCAGCTCGTACGGCTCGCGCGGCTGCACTGGGCGGCGGCTCATCAGCGGCGAGACGTGGCGCACGCTCTCTTTAATGATGTTGTCGTCGCCGACCAGGATGATGTTGCTGCGCCGATCCATGGCCTCCACCACCAGCTCGGTGCGGTGCAGCTCATCCAGCTGCTCCTCCGGCTCGTCGGGGGCGGGGTCGCCCGTGTTGCGCGCAGCGGGGCCTTTGGCTATACTAAGCAGAATAATCCGCTCTAGGTCGGGCTGCTCGATGCCCAGAATATGCCCGCCGAGCACATATTTGCGCATCAGCAGCAGCATGGGCGTCTCGCCCTCCACCCCGCGCGAGGCGCGCGCGCCCAGCAGGTGCACGCGGGCGTGCTGGGGGTGGGCCGACATCAGCAGGTGGTGGCGGCGGCCACGGTTGTAGATCTCCAGCGCGATGCTGAGTGCATTGGGGCGCACCACGCGCTGCACGCGCCCGCCCACGATCGTGGCGCGCAGCTCGTCGGCCACGGCGGCCAGGGTCAGAGTGTCAAAATACATAGATTATTGTGAGGCGTCAGAGACGCTAAATAGGTGATTTTCCGATTAACAAGTATAGCATGAGGGATCAAGAGCGCGATGTCATTTGAAGATCTTAACCCGGTGCTCTCCGGCCAGCCGCCGCTGCCGCTGCTGGTCGTCATCTCTGGCCCGTCGGGCGTGGGCAAAGACACGGTGCTCATGCGCATGCGCGAGCTGGGCTTCCCCTTCCACTTTGTGGTCACGGCCACCAGCCGCGCCCGCCGCCCCAGCGAGCGCGACGGCTACGACTACCACTTTGTGAGCGAGGAGCGCTTCCGCGACATGATCGCGGGCGACGAGCTACTGGAGTGGGCCGAGGTCTACGGCCACTACAAGGGTATCCCCAAATCCGAGATCCGCCAGGCTCACGCCAGCGGGCGCGATGTCATCCTGCGCATCGACGTGCAGGGCGCGGCCACCATGCGCCAGCTGGTGCCCGGGGCGATCTTCATCTTCATCGCCCCGGCCAGCATCGACGAGCTGCGCAACCGCCTGCGCTGGCGGCGCACCGAGACCGACGACGAGATGGAGCGCCGCCTGGGCGTGGCCATGGCCGAGATGGAGCAGGTGCGCAACTTCGACTACGTGGTGGTGAACCGCGAGGACAAGCTGGATGAGGCGGTGGGCCAGATCCGCTCGATCATCCACGCCGAGCGCCTGCGCGTGGTGCCCCAGAAGGTGACGCTCTAGGCGGGTGGCACGCGCTTTGCCCTTCCCAGAGCGACACACGCGCAGCATGCGCACCGCCAAAACCATGGCGTCGCAGGGGTAAGCCGGTTTCCCCCATAGCGCTCGGGTGCCGGCAGCGCATCGGGCTGGGCACACCCATAAATAAGGATGGCGGCGACGAGTGTGCTACAATACCGCCAAATATCTAGTGAGAAAGTGATAGGGATATGGCTCTGCAAGAGCAACTGCAAAACGATCTAAAGGCGGCCATGCGCTCGGGCGACAAGCGCCGCGTTGAGGTTATCCGCATGGCGATGGCGGCAATCAAGAACGCCCACATCGCCCAGCTGAAGCAGGCGTACGACGCCAGCGCCGCCGCCGCCACCGACGAGTCGACAATCGAGCTCGACCACACAGCCATGAGCGACGAGGCCGCGCTGGATGTGCTGAAGAAAGAGTCGAAGCGCCGCCGCGAGGCCGCCGAGGTCTACCGTAGCGCGAACCGCGCCGACTTGGCCGAGGCCGAGGAGGCCGAGGGCGCGATCCTCGACTCGTACCTGCCCCGCCAGCTCACCGCCGACGAGCTGCGCCCGCTGGTGGCCGAGTTCATCGCGGGCCTGGGCGTGGCCAGCCCCAGCGAGATGGGCAAGATCATGCCCGCGCTGATGAAAGAGTTCAAGACCAAGGCCGATGGCCGCGTGATCAACCAGGTCGCGCGCGAGGTGCTCTCCTCCAAATAGCACGGGCCAGGGGTGCGGGCGCACGCCCCACCCCGGCCCTGCCCACACCTTCACACGAATAGATACCTATGCGGCGGCGATGGAGTTTCTGGCATAATAGGCGCACCACGCCCGCGCCTGCCATAGCAGAAAGCGTACTGTACGCCGAGCGCATGTTCTGGCTGCTCACCTTCAGCTTCGGCCTGATCGCCTGGCTTATTCTGGTTGTGCGCGCCCCGCTCGACCCCAACCTGCAGGTCGGCAAGCCCAGCCCGGTGACCATCCAGGCCAGCCACGACGCGCGTTACTACAGCGCCACCCGCACCGAGGAGGCCCGCACCCGCGCCGAGAGCGACCCCAGCACCGTCGTCTATACCCGCGACACCGCCGTGCCCACCCAGCAGCGCAACCTGCTCAGCGAGCTGCTCACCACCGCCACGCAGATCCGCGACGACCCCACGCTCAGCGCCAACGACCAGCGCGTGCGGCTCACCGAGCTGCCAAATAGCACCCTGGTGATCACCGCCACCATGGCCGACACGATCGTGACGCTCAGCGAGGACCAGTGGAAGAGCGTGCGCCAGCTCGGCACCGACCTCTACGACATGGCCATGCGCGAGTACAACTTCGCGCTGACCGACCAGGATGTGAAAAACCTGCGCGAGCGCTCGCTGCCCTACTGGGCCGCCGAGCGCGCCGACGGGGCCATGCGCGATCTGGTCATCTCGCTCACCACGCCCTTCCTCAAGGCCAACCAGCTGGTGGATGAGGACGCCACGCGCAAGCGCAAACAGGAGGCCCGCGAGGCCATCCAGCCGGTGGATGTGCAGCTGCTGCAGGGCGAGAGCATCGTGCGCGCCGGCGACCTGATCACCCCCGACGTGCTGGAGAAGCTGGAGGCCCTAGGCGAGCTTGAGGGCGAGCTGAACATTATGAGGGTGCTGGGGCGCGGCATCTTCGCCTGGCTGGCGGCCAGCATCCTGGGTGGCTATCTGGCCACCACCCGCAAGCACGTGCGCCGCAGCCGCCGCTACACCCTGGTGATCTATAGCCTCACCCTGATCACGCTGGCCCTGGCCCGCATGCTGGTCGGGCTGCCGCTGGGCGACACCTGGCCCTACGCCTTCCCGCTGGGCGCGGCGGTGCTGCTGATCGCGGCGCTGTTTGACAGCGGCATCGCGCTGCTGGTGGCGATCGTGCTCAGCTTCCTGATCGCCTTTATCGACGGCAGCAGCTTTGGGCTGAATGCGGCGCTGCTGCTCAGCTCGACCGCTGGCGTGTTCGCGCTGGGCCGCGCCAATCGCTCGCTGCGCTTCCTGATCGCCGGGCTGGCCCTCACCGCTGTGGTGGCGCTGGTGCAGATCGCCCTGTGGACCACCAGCGCCAGCCAGATCTCGCCGCAGCAGCTGCCCATGATCCTGGCCATGAGCCTGGTCAACGGCACGCTGGCCTCCATCCTAGCCCTAGGGCTGTACAACCTGCTGGGCCAGCTGGCCGGGGTGGTCACGCCCTTTCAGCTGATGGAGCTTTCCAACCCGACCCAGCCGCTGCTGCGCAAGCTCATCCGCGAGGCCCCCGGCACCTACTACCACAGCGTCACCGTGGGCAACCTGGCCGAGAGCGCCGCCGAGCTGATCGGGGCCGACGCGCTGCTGCTGCGTGTGGCCGCCTACTACCACGATGTCGGCAAGTCGGCGCGGCCCTACTTCTACACCGACAACCAGAACGACCGCGAGAACGTGCACAACGAGCTGGACCCGCGCACCAGCGCCCAGATCATCGCCGACCACGTGCGCGAGGGCGTCAATATGGCCCGCGCCGCCCACCTGCCCATCCAGATCATCGAGTTCATCCAGACCCACCACGGCACCAGCATCATCCAGCACTTCTACCAGATGGCTCTGCGCGAGCAGGACAGCGTGGATGTGGCCGACTTTCGCTACCCCGGCCCCAAGCCGCAGACGCGCGAGCACGCCATCCTGATGCTGGCCGACTCGGTCGAGGCCACGGTGCGCTCGAAATCGCAGCACGGCAAGCTGGTGACACCGCGCCAGCGCGCCAGCGGCCAGGGCCAGCCCGGCGCGCAGACGCTGGAGGAGATGGTCTCGTTCATCATCGACGAGCGCATCCGCAGCGGCCAGCTGGATGAGAGCCCGCTGACCCTGCACGAGCTGGCCTGCATCCGGCAGGCCTTTATCACCACGCTCCAGGGCATCTACCACCCGCGCGTCGAGTACGCGCCCCAGCTGGTGAAGACCACATAGCCACAATAATATGGATACGGTGAGAACCTATGCAGATTGATATTGAGATCGACGAGGCGTTCGAGGGCAAGGTCGACCAGAGCCTGATCGAGCGCGCGGTGGCCGCTGTGCTGGCGGGCGAGGGCATCGACGAGGAGATCGAGCTGAGCATCCTGATCACCGGCGACGAGGAGCTGCACCGCCTGAACCGCGACTACCGTGGCGTGGACCGCCCCACCGATGTGCTCTCGTTCGCCAGCGAGGAGGAGCCGGACGATGCCCCGGTGGCCTTCGTGCGCCCCGATGAGGAGCCGCGCTTCTTGGGCGACCTGGCGATCTCCTACGAGCGCGTGCTCGACCAGGCCGAGGAGTACGGCCACAGCCCCGCGCGCGAGCTGGCCTACCTGGTGGCCCACGGCCTGCTGCACCTGCTGGGCTACGACCACGAGCTGGGGCCAGACGAGGCCGCCGACATGCGCGCCCGCGAGGAGGCCGCCATGGCCCAGATCGGCCTGACCCGCGAGTAACCAGAAAAAACAGGCACCCATGCACCTTGCTTCAAAATCGCAGGCCAAGGCCGCCGCCAAGCCCCACAAGCGGGCCGAGTCGGTGCTGGCCTCGTTCCGCTACGCCTTCGCTGGGCTGGCCCACCTGATCGCCACCCAGCGCAACGCCCAGATCCACTGCGCCGCGATCGCGCTGGTGGTGGCGCTGGGGGCGGCGCTGGGCATCAGCCGCGTAGAGTGGGCCATCCTGGCGGTCACGTGCACCCTGGTGATCGCCGCCGAGGGCGTGAACACCGCCGTCGAGGCCGTGGTCGATCTGGCCTCGCCCGACTTCCACCCCCTGGCCAAAGTGGCCAAGGATGTGGCGGCGGGCACCGTGCTGCTCACCGCGATCGGCGCGGTGGCTGTCGGCCTGCTTGTGTTTGGTCCGCCGCTGCTGAGCTTTGTGATACGTTAAACCCATGAATATTCTGCTGCTCTCGCCCTACGCCCCCTACCCACCCTACGGCGGCGGTACGATGCGCATCTACCAGATCGCCCGCGGGCTGGCCCGCCGCCACCGGGTCACATGCCTCACCTTCGCCGCCGACGCGCGGGCCGAGCGCGGCCTCGCGCCCTTCCGCGATGTCTGCCGTACCCTGGTGGTGCGCGGCCCCGATGATCGTAGCCTAGCCCGCCGCGCTGTCTCCACCGCGCTCTCGCCCCTGCCCGACATGGCGCTGCGCAACGCATCGGCCAGCTACGCCCAGGCCCTGCGCGACCTGCTGGCCCGCGAGCACTTCGACATCGTGCAGGCCGAGAGCATCGAGATGGCCCCCTACCTCGACATCGTGCGCCAGGTGGCCGATGCCGCAGGCCACCGCCGCCCGATCTGCGCCTTCGACCAGTTCAACGCCGAGTACGTCATCCAGAAGCGCGCCGCCATCACCAGCTTCGACGCGCTGCGGCGCGGCGCGCTCTCGCCGCGCAACCTGGCCGGTGCCGCCTACTCCACGGTGCAGTGGGCCAAGCTGGCCCGCTACGAGCGCCGCGCTATCGCCCAGGCCGATGTGGTGTTCGCTGTCTCCGACGACGACCGCGCCACTATGCAGGCGCTCGCGCCCCACAGCACCATCCAGGTCGCGCCCAACGGCGTGGACACCACGGTCTTCAGCCGCGCCCAGCTCGAGCACGACCGCGCGGGCGCGCTCTCGTTCGGGCCGCCCACCCTGGTGTTCAGCGGCACGCTCGACTATCGGCCCAATGTGGATGCGGCGCTGTGGTTTGTGCGCCAGGTGCTGCCCCGCATCCACGCCCAGCGCCCCGACGTGCGGCTGGTGCTCATAGGGCGGCGGCCCGCGCCCGCGCTGCAGGCCCTGCCGCCCCAGCTGGTGACGCTGGTGGGCGAGGTGGCCGACGCGCGGCCCTACATCGCCGGGGCCAGCGTATACATCGTGCCGATGCGCATCGGCGGCGGCGTGCGCCTCAAGCTGCTGGAGGCGCTGGCCCTGGCCGCGCCAGTGGTGAGCACCGCCATGGGTGCCGAGGGCGTGGCCGGGCTGGTGGGCGGCGAGCACTGCCTGCTGGCCGACAGCCCCGACGAGTTCGCCCAGGCCACCCTGCGCCTGCTCGATGACCCACTGCTGGGCAGGTGCCTGGGGGCCGAGGGCCGCCGCCTGGTCTGCGAGACCTACGACTGGGAGGCGATCATCCCGCAATTCGAGGCGGGCTACCGGCAGCTATAGTACAATACGAGAATGGAGCCACCCGCCCAACGAGCGACCCACGCGGTAGCACATGGTCTTAGCGAAAGGCGAGCCGATGCCAGACAACGAGCGCCAGCAGGAGATGATCGAGCGGCTGCAGGAGGATGAGCGCCTGCGCGGCGACCTGGGCGACGAGGCCGCCGCAGCCCTGCTGGCCTGGGCCGAGGCCCAGGTGCGCGCCCTCACCGACGACCCCGCGCGCCCCGATGCCGAGGTCGAGCCTGCCGTGCTCCAGGTGCGCTCGGCAGCGCGCCGCGCCGCCAAGAGCGGTGCCGACGACCCGCAGGCCATCGCCGCCCAGGCCGATGCCGAGCTGGCCAGCCTGCGCGGCGCGGCCCAGGCCCCCAGCCCAGCGCCTGAGCCACAGCCCATCGAGGCCGTGCTCGCGCCAGCCCAGCCTACCACGCTCGCGCCTGCCCAGCCCGAGCAGCCCGCGCCTGAGCCGCAGCCTACCGAGGCCACGCTCGCGCCAGCCCAGCCCGAGCAGCCCACGCCTGAGCCGCAGCCTACCAAGGCCACGCTCGCGCCAGCCCAACCCGAGCAGCCCACGCCTGAGCCGCAGCCTACCCAGGCCACGCTCGCGCCAGCCCAACCCGAACAGCCCGCCGCACCGGCCAACGCCACCACGCCTGCGCCAGCCGAAAGCGACGCCCTCCAGCAGTGGCGCGAGCGCCTGCGCCGCTGGCTCGGCAGATAGCCCACACTCGCAGCAGCATCCCTTCTGGTCGCCCCGCAGCGCTTGCGCCCCAGGCGACCTCTTTTATCCCTTGCCCACGAAAGGAGCAGAGCTATGCCCCGGCGTTCATCCTCCAGCAAGTCCTCGCACAGACGCACATCCAGCAGCAAAACCTCGCCGCTGGCGGTGATCGGGGTGATTCTGCTGCTCATCCTCGGCTACCTCTACGAGAGCGGCAGGCTCAGTGGGGTGCTCGGCACGCCCCCAGTGGGCAACGGGCCAGGCGTCACCGACGAGGCCCAGCCGCCCACCACCGCCCCCGGCCAGCCCGCCGCCGACGGCGCGATCACGCCCTACTTCACCACCACCGCGCTGGTCTACCCCGACAAGCAGAGCACGCGCGGCAAGGCCCCGCTGCTTGAGGCCTTTCTGGCCGACATCAACGCCGCCAGCAAGCGCATCGACCTCGCTACCTTCGACTTTGACATCCCCGAGGTCACCGACGCGCTGATCGCAGCCAAAAAGCGCGGCGTCGAGGTGCGGCTGATCGTCGATAGCGAGAATCTGGAGACCGAGGAGGTGGCGCAGGAGACCGGAAGGCTAAAGTCGGCGGGGATTCCTGTGCATTTCGACGATCGCGAACCATTTATGCATAATAAGTTCGCCTCGATCGACGATAAGATCGCATGGATGGGATCGTGGAACGTCACCACCAATGATACATTTCGCAACAATAACAACTTTATACGCTTTGTGAATGATCAGCTGGCCGCTGACTACCGCAACGAGTTCGAGCAGATGTTTGGCGGCGCATTTGGCACCGCAAAGAAAAGTGGCACGCCCTACCCCACCGTACAGATCGGCGATGCGACGATCTCTGTTTTTTATTCGCCAGAAGATGGCGTAGCCAAACATGTGCTAGAGTCGCTCAACCAAGCCAAAAAGAGCATTCGATTTATGGCGTTCTCGTACACCGCCGACCCGATCGCCGACGCGATGATATCGAAGCACAAGGCCGGGCTTACCGTCGATGGTGTCTTCGAGGCGCAGAACGCCAAGGGAACTGGTGCCGACTTTAGCAAGCTGCAGAATGGCGGGGTGAATATCCTTACCGATGGCAACTGCTATATTATGCATCATAAAACAATCATCATCGATGACCATATTGTCATCACCGGCTCGTACAACTTCACCGCGAGCGCAGAGCGCAGCAACGATGAAAACCTCGTGATCATCGACAGCCCTACGATAGCCAGCATCTACCTCGATGAGTTCAGCCGGGTCTTCGGCCAGGCGCAAAATCCCACACGTTGCGGCTCGTAGCATGCAAAAAAGCGGCTCTGTTTCTTTAGAAAACAGAGCCGCTTTCTTTTGTAGAGTTTCCTAACAGAAATTGCCGAAGCGCTGACTATACCTCGGATTTCTTGCGCCGACCGCGGCGCTTTGGCGTTATGGGCGGAAGCGTGGCGGCAGCGACGCGCGCGACTTCCTCATCCTCGTCATCGCTATTATCGATGTCGCTCAGTTCGATCACGCGGAAACGCAGCGTATCGCCCTTTGTACGCCGAAACTCGAGATTGACCTGTCGGCGGGCGGCGGCGGCTTTCAGGCGGTTTCGCACGGTTATGCGCTTTTCGCCCGATTCCAGCTCCGCTTCGCCATAATCGCCCACATTATAGCCATCAAGGAAGGTATCGTAGAGTTCCTCGACAACCTTGCGCTGGCCCTTGTTCTTGTGCTCAATGGTTCGTACTTCGTCGACACTGAGCTTGCGCACCTTTGGCATATATTTCTCCTTTGCTACGTAAGCCTCTACCAATTATACTACTCTAAGAAACTATTTTTTGCAAATACGATTCTATAGATTTTTGTTACCATTTCTGCTACATACTCGTACATCTACCAGATTCTTGCTTAATAGCCTGTTGCACCATGCTCGCTGGCCGAATATATATGGGTGTGTTCTGCCAGCAAACATCGATTATTTCCAACATCACTTCTAGTTGCAGTCCCTATTAGGATGCCGTACGTTCAAAAACTATTCACAGCAATGATACGACGTAGAACGCTTTTTTAACCTGGATCGAAGCGCTTCGAGCGCCGAACTATCGGAACAGATTCAAAGCAGCTCTTTTCGTCATATTCTGGCCATGTTTGTATACACACCGAGCCACCACAGTGCACAGCGCCGCAAAGCCATCGCAAAACCACGCTAAGCATGGGCCAGCGAGCCTTTGTGCTATAATCCCTAGCACAACCGCACGGCATACTCGCGCGCTCACACTCGCGATTTCCATGCCCTCACAGCACGCAGGAGGATTTGGCGATGCGGCCCATTTCCAGGGATACGCAGCAGCGGCGTGCGCTCCTGCGTCGCCGTCTTCTCGACCTAGCGGCGACACACGACGCCACCACAATAGAACAGCAGATCGACGCCCTGATCGAAGACATTGGCCTGGCCGACCTCGACCCGCTGCCCATGCGCTCCCCACAAGAGAGCTGGGATGAAGACCAGCGGATCGTCGTGACCGGCATGGGCGTGGTCACGCCGCTCGGCATCGGCCTCGATCCGTTCTGGCAGAACCTGACCGCCGGCAAGAGCGGCATCCACCGCGTCGAGAGCTTCAACATCAGCACCCTGGCCAGCCAGATCGCCGGCGAGGTGCCCGGCTTCGACCCCAAGAGCTATATGGATGCCAAGGATGCCCGCCGGATCAGCCGCGCCAGCCAGTTCGCGGTGGCGGCGGCGCGCATGGCCCTAGAGGACGCCGACCTGACGGTGGACGCCAGCAACAGCCACCAGATCGGCGCGCTGATCGGCAACGGCAGCTCATCGCCGCCCGACACCGAGGCGGCGGCCTATACCCTGATCGAGCGCGGCCTGAACAAGGTCAACCCCTTCTACATCACCGGCTCGCTGCCCAACATGCCATCGTGCCAGGTCTCCATCCAGCTGGGCCTGCGCGGCTACAACACCAGCATCGCCACCGCATGCGCGGCCAGCGCCCAGGCCATCGGCGAGGCCGCCGAGATCATCCGGCGCGGCGACGCCACGGTGATGCTGGCGGGCGGCTCGGAGGCACCGGTGTGCAAGTTCACCCTGGCCTGCTTCAGCGCGGCGCGGGCGCTCTCCACCCGCAACGACGACCCCGAGCACGCCTCCCGCCCGTTCGACGCCCAGCGCGATGGCTTTATTGTCTCCGAGGGCGCGGGCGTGCTGGTGCTGGAAAGCCTGGCCCACGCGCGGCGGCGCGGCGCGCGCATCTACGCCGAGCTGATCGGCTACGCATCCACCTCCGACGCCTTCCACGTGACCGCGCCCCACCCCGACGGCGATGGCGCGGCCCGCGCGATGATCCGCGCCATGCAGAAGGCCGAGATCACACCACAGCAGGTAGACTACATCAATGCCCATGCCACCAGCACCGCCGCTGGCGACCTGGCCGAGACCCTGGCGATCAAGCAGGCGTTTGGCGAGTACGCCTACAGCGTGCCGATCAGCGCGTCGAAATCCATGCTGGGCCACCTGACCAGCGCGGCAGGCGCGGTGGAGGCCAGCGCGGCCATCCTGGCCATGCGCCATAGCCTCATCCCGCCCACCACCAACCTGTTCGACCCCGACCCGCGCTGCGACCTCGACTATGTGCCACACACGGCGCGGCGGGCGTCGCTGCAGGTTGTTATGTCGAACTCGTTCGGGTTCGGCGGGGTCAACGCGGTGCTGATCTTCCAGCAGCCGCCGCCCACGATCTAGGCCGCCGGGCCGCCAGCGCACAAGAACGCCGCCCCTGAAATGTTCAGGGGCGGCGTTCTTGTGCGCTCCATGCGCTAGCCAGCCGAAGAGGCGGGCAGCAGCCGACCGATATGGTAGAGCAGGTTATCGAAGTCGAAGGGCTTCTCGATCAGATCGGCGCAGCCTAGGTCGCGCACGCGCGAGGATGGCAGCAGCGTGCCGTACACCGTGGTGCCCAGGATGGGCGTGTGCGACAGCTGGGGCCGCGCGTGCAGCCGCCGCGCCGTCTCCCAGGCCAGCTGGCCGGGCAGCGACAGCGCGGTGATGATCAGGTCGGGCATCACCACATCGGCAGATGCCAGCGCCTCGTGGCCCGAGGCCGCCGCCACCACGCGGTAGCCCGCCGACAGCAGGAATCGCCGCACCACCTCAAGATGATCGGGGGTGTCATCGATCAGCAGGATCGTAGGCTGTAGGATGCTCATAGGCCACCCTCGTTAAAAATCCGTATGCTACAATTATATGACGTTTGTCGGGAGAATAATACGCTGTGCGCGTAACCGAGGTACTATCGCCATGAGCAACTGGGGCATCGTGGGGCACGAGTGGGCCATCCAATTTCTGCGGCAGTCGCTGGCTGGCGGGCGGGCTAGCCACGCCTACCTGCTCAGCGGGCCAGCCCAGGTGGGCAAGGCGCTGCTGGCGCTGCGGCTGGCGCAGGTGCTCAACTGCGAGCGCGGCGAGATCGACCCGTGCATGGAATGCCGATCGTGCAGGCGGATCGAGCGCGGCAACCACCCGGATGTGCGGATCTCGGGGATGGCGGTGCAGACGATCGGCATGAAGGCCGAGGACGCGGCCAAGCAGCGCGACCTGAAGATCGACACCGTGCGCGAGTGGCTGAGCGACGTGAACCTGAAGCCCTACGAGGGCCGCCGCCGCGTCTTCATCCTGCACGACGCCGAGCGGCTGAACGAGGCCGCCGCCAACGCCATGCTCAAGACGCTGGAGGAGCCGCCGCCCTACGCCACGCTCATCCTGGTGGCCAACACCTCGGGCGATCTGCTGCCCACCATCGTCTCGCGCTGCCAGCCGCTGAAGCTACGCCCGGTGCCGCGCGCGCAGATCGCCCAGGCCCTGGTCGAACGCCGCCAGCTCGCCCAGGAGGATGCCGAGCTGCTGGCGGCGTGGAGCGGCGGGCGCTTCGGCTGGGCCGCACACATGGTGGACAGCCCCGACGATCTGGCCGCGCGCCAGGAGCAGCTGGAGCAGCTGGTGGCCCTGGCCAGCCAGCCCCGCGCCGAGGGCTTCCGCTGGGCCGAGGAGTGCGCCAAGGCCTACCGTGGCGGCGAGCAGGCCACAGTGATCGACGCGCTGCGGCTGTGGCAGAGCTGGTGGCGCGATGTGATGCTGACGGCGGGCGGCTGCCCCGAGTCCGTCACCCACATCGACCAGCGCGAGGCCCTGGGCGCCCTGGCCAGCAGCTACAGCATCGCCGAGGTGAGCGGCTTCATCGCGCGGCTGGACATGGCGGCCCAGCAGCTGCGCGAGAACGTGAACCCCCAGCTGGTGATGGAGAACACCCTGCTGCATCTGCCGCAGCCGGGCGGGGCGCGCTAGCGCCGCGCGCTACTCGTAGAAATCCGGGGCCTTACGCACACCCGGCCACCGCCGCTCGTCGTGGCCAAAGATAGTGAGCGCCACACGCTCGCGCTCGATCAGCTCGCGCAGCTTGGCGATGCTGCGGGCGGACTGCTGCGGATCCACATCCATGGTTGCCTGCGGGCCGCCCGGCTCCAGCATCGCCGCGTCGGGAATGGCGTCGATGGCCAGCAGCACCGCGCCGGTGCGCGGCAGCCGCACCAGCACCGACTGGTGGCCAGGAACATGCCCGCCGGTCTCGATCACGCGCACGCCGGGGGCCACGTCGGCATCGCCATCCAGCAGCTCGTAGCGCAGGCTGGGGTGATCCCAGGCGGCGCGGGTGGCAGCGTAGCGCGCGGCTCCGGGGGCGCGGGCGGCCTGGTGGTGGGCGCGCTGCACCAGCAGGCGGGCGTGGGCAAACAGATCGTGCGCGCCCGAGTGATCGGGGTCGAAGTGGGTGCAGATCAGCACATCCACATCGGCGGGGGCAAGGCCTGCGCGGGCCAGCTGGGCCACCACGTGATCATCCTCGCCAACCCACAGCCCAGGCAGCACCGGCGGGCCACCCACCGCCTCGCGGGAGAAGCCCGTGTCCACCAAGATATTCCGCCCGTCGTCAGTCTGGATGAGGTACCCCGGCACAGGAACGCCAACATCCCGCACGAGGCCATACTGCAGCACATAGAGACGCATCACTTCATCCTTGTCTGTTGCGGATGCCCCAACGATACTACCGCCTGGCCCAGCGCGAAACCGCCGCCAGAACGAGCGCCGCCCTTTAATCTTCCCTTAAAAAAGTTCTATTGCGCTGGGCCGCGCAGCATAGTACAATGGAAGGTAATAGGAGCCTCTTATCAAAAGGCTAGTGCATGCGACAGAACGTTTGCAGCCGATACGCCAATCAGAACCGCTCCTTTCCTGTGTGCTAAATTCCGGCCCTTGGATCACGTGTGATCCGAGGGCCGTTCGTATCCCGCGCGATAACGGTGTCGCGGCAGGGGGTACACGGGTACCTGAACGTGAGGAGGAACGCTATGGAGCTTGTTGTCAAAAGCCGCAACGGTAAGATCACGCAGCGCCAGCAGAACTACATCTCCGAAAAACTGGCCAAGCTTGAGCGGTATCTCGATCTGATCGACAAGGCGACGATCGAGGTGGCCGAGGAGCAGCGCAAGACCGAGGGTAGCGTTCACCGTGTGCAGGTGACTCTGGTGGGGAACCGTGGGGTGCTGCTGCGCGCCGAGGAGCGCGCGCCCGACCTGTACGCCGCCGTCGATGGCGTGCAGCACTCGCTCCAGCGCCAGATCGAACGATACAAGGACAAATACTGGCGGCGGGGCAAGCTGCGCCGTCAGGCGGGCGAGATCGTCGAGATCGAGCAGCCCACCCCCGCGCCTATCGAGGTCGATCCGACCGAGCCGCCACGCCTGGTGAGGACCAAAGAGGTCTACACCAAGCCAATGTTCAGCGACGAGGCCGTAGAGCAGATGGAGCTGCTGGGGCACGACTTCTTCATGTTCCGCGACGCCGACACCGACCAGATCAACGTGGTCTACCGCCGCCGCGACGGCAACTATGGCGTGCTGGTGCCGGTGGATAGCGAGCAATAGCCAGAGCTGTGGCATAGATCGCGGCGGGCGGGGCCAGTGGCCCCGCCCGCCGCTTTTTGCGCATATGGTACCATAGCGCCATGCCGAACATGCTGACCGCCGACGAGACCACCTTCCGTAGCCGCGTGCTGCGCGCGCCGCTGCCCGCGCTGGTGTGCTTCAGCGCGCCGGGCTGCCCGGCCACACAGGCCATGCGCCCCGCGCTTGAGCGCCAGGCCGCGCGCATGGGCGGCCTGCTGGCCGTGGTGGATGCCCCCGACGCCCAGTCCATCGCCGAGCAGTACGGGGTGGCCAGCTCGCCCACGCTGCTGGCCTTCCGCCACGGGGCCGAGGTGCTGCGCTCGGTGGGCTTCCTGCCCGAGCCGCTGCTGGCGCTGCTGTGCGACGCCGCCGCCCGCGCCCATGGTGAATACTCCCGGATCTGGATGCCGCTGGAGGAGGCCTTTGAGGATGTGGCGCTGCTGCCGCTGCTGGGTGCGCTGGGGCTGGGCTACACCCGCCAGCAGCGCTGCGTGAACTGGCCCAGCGCGCGCGGCGGGCGGATCGACGTGCTGATCCACGACGAGCGCGGCGCGGTAAGCCTGGTGGAGAGCAAGCGGATCATCCGCTCGCCCGCCGAGCTGGCCAAGGCCGCCCAGCAGGCCCACAGCTACGCCCGCGCCATGGGGCTGCCCTCGTTCGTGGTGGCAGCGCCCGGCGGGCTGTGGGTCTACGCCCTGCGCGGCCAGAGCGCCGCGCTCTACCGCAGCCTCAGCTGGATCGAGCTAGAGGCCGACGCCCAGCCGCTGCGCGAGGCGCTCTTCGCACTGCAACCCTAACACATGAAAGACCGACGATGACTGCCAACCCGCTTCCCACCCGCAGCCTGGGCGAGGCCACCGAGGGCCAGGTCTACGACAGCCTGCCGATCGACCTCGACAGCCCGCTGGTGCTCGACAAGGCCACCCGCGACAAGCTCGTGCTGCTCGACCCAAGCTGCGCCCCCTTCATCCGCCAGGCCATCGGCCCCCAGGCCATCCGGCGCTGGCACTACGCCCGCCCCGAGCACTGGCTGATCGCCATACCGCGCGGCTGGACAGCGGCCACCCTCGGGCGCGAGCTGACGCCCGCGCAGGCGCTGGAGGCGCTGGGCCAGCGCCATGCGGCCCTGGCCGCCCACCTTGCCCGCCACGAGCAGCCCTTGCGCGAGCGCGCTGCCAGCCCGCTCTGGTGGGAGCTGCCGCCCTACCCGGTGGATTTCTTCGCGGCCCAGTCGATCATCTGGGCCGCCGAGGCCCCGCTGCGGGCCGCGCCATCGCTGGCGGGCGTGTATCTGCTGGCGGGCATCACGCTCACCACCGCGCCCACCACCTTCCTGCTGGGCGCGCTGGGCAGCCGCCGCGTGGAGGCCGCCGCCGCCGCGCTGCCCTCGCTCGGGTCGGATGATAGCTTTAGGCTGCCCATCCCCCAGCCATCCGAGCAGGCCCAGGCCCGCATCGGCGATCTGGCCGAGCAGCTGGTCATCCAGGCCCGCGACCGCGCCGAGCTAGAGCGCGACACCCTGCGCAAGATCATGCGCGACCTGACGCCCGCCGGGGCCACGCCGGGGCCGCGCATGGCCCGCTGGTGGGATCTGAGCTTCGCCGACTTCGAGGCCGAGCTGGTGGCGCGCTTCGCCAGCCAGCTGCCCTTCCGCTACCGCGATGGCTGGGCCAAGCTGCTGAACGAGCGCCGCGTGCAGCACCAGGTGCACGACGCCACCATGGCCGGGCTAGAGGCCGAGCTAGAGGCCTGCATGGCGGGCTGATACGCCTAGATCGCCCCGAACGTGCGGCGCAAAAAGGCCACCGCCTGCTCGGCCTCCGGCTCGTGGCCAGCGGCCACCGGGATCATCAGCGTGTAGGGCAGCGCCCGCCGCTTGCCCATGGCGTAGCTCAGGTCGATGCGCAGCAGCGATGGCTCCGTTGGGATGACATACGCCTTCTGGATCGTCATGCGCGGCTGCTGAAACACGATCCCCTGCATGCCGACCACCGCGCCACCAGCGGTGATAATCACATCCGGCGGCTCGACTACCATGCCGAAGGGGTAGCGCAGGCTGTGCCGCACACGGTAGGCCGAGCGCAGCATCAGCCCGAACAGGCCAAGCGCCACCAAAAATGCGCCGAAAACGCCCACAAAATCCTGCTCGTACAGATTCAGCAGGCCAAGCATCACAAACATCGCCACGCTCACGATCAGCGCATTGCGCGTCAGCGAGGGCTGCCACTGCGCCAGCTGCTCATCCAGCGCCCGCTGCACCTGGGCAAGGCCGCCAAACTGCGCCCACTCCTCGGCGGAGAGCCGCCACGTGGCCACCGGTGCCTGCGCCAGAATCGCGGCGCGCTGCTTCAGCGCCTTGCGCGTGTTCACCACATACATCGCGATCATGCACAGCAGCAGCACGCAGAGCGTGCCCGCCACCACAAGCGCCAGCTGCTGCACGGCGGGCGGCCCAAACGCTATCGCGATGCCCGCCAGCAGCACCAATATAATCATAATCTGCACATCTTGCCAAATAAAGCGCCACATCTGTCGAGTGATATGCATCTCCTACGATCTTTCTGTTGCTCGCGTATGAATCTGCATATCATACATGGTTTTGCGGCATGGCAAAAAAAGATACGGTGGCGCTTTTTTATCTACCCAGCGATGCACTTGGCGCGCTTGAGCTGAAAGATGCGCTCGACGGCGTAGGAATAGCCGCCCGCCTCGTCAAACGACTGGCGAATCTTGGCGATGCTGGCGCGGTAGCTCGGCTGCTCCAGCACGCGGCGCACCGCCTCGGCCAGGGCCTGGGGTGTGGCGCTGGCCGCATCCACCACCACGGTCGCACCCAGTTCCGCCGCGCGCCGGGCCAGGTAGAACTGGTCGGCCCCCAGCGGGATAGACACGAACGGCACGCCGTGGCCGATCAGGTCGCCCATGCTGTTCATACCCGCGTGGGTGATGGCCACGGCGGCGTGCTTGAGCAGATCGAGCTGCGGCACGTAGTCGCGAATAATGAAGTTGCTGGGGATCTCCACCCCCGCCGTGTCCACGTGGTGTGCGGCCATCACCACCGTAAACTCGCTGCCGCCAAAGGCCTCGAAGAACATACGGTTGAGCGCGGGCGCGGCGCTGCCAAACACCGTGCCGAGCGAGATATACAGCACCTTTTTGCCCGCAATCGCATCGAATGGAAAATCGACAGTATATTTCTTTTCGTATATCGGCGGGCCGATAAAGATAAATCGCTCGTCGTAGCTGCCCAGATCGCCCATAAAGTATTTTGATGTGTAGATGATGTTGAGATCGCTGGTGTTGTGCATCTGCTCCATCATGTCGCTGGATAGCGTGATATGGTAGCGATCTGCGATCTTCTTGCAAATCGCTTGGTATGCGCTGTCATACTGCGTCATCATGTCGCGCATGCCTGTACCCTGTGCCTGGGAAAACATTTTTTCCATCGGCGCGAAGACGGCGCGCGAGTAGATCGCGGGGATGCCTAGCGCGTGCGCCACCACGCTGGCGTAGGGGTAGGCCGACGAGGCGACCATATAGTCGAAGCGCCTGCCCGCGACCAGGGCCAGCACGTCGTCGATAAACCGCTCGGGCGCGAGCAGCGCGCTGGCAAACCCCGGCACGCCCTTTTTCTTACCGCCGGATGCTGGTTTTTTTTGCTTGCCAAAGATGTTTAGGTCGCTCGTGTAGCATTGGAAGTCGGCCCCTGCCGCCTCGATCACGCCTTTGAACTCCGGCGAGCTGAAGAAGGTGACGCGCTCGCCCTGGCCGATCAGCGCGCTGGCCAGGCCCAGCATGGGGTTGACGTGGCCGTGGGATGGGATGCAGAGAAACAGAACATGCGACATAGGGATTCCTCCTTGTGTAAGGCATAGCAATGCGGCGCGGTCTGCGGGCAGTTGCGCTGCGCTCGCGCCGCCAGTATGATGGCAGCCAGCATGGTGAGCACTCTAACAGTGTTAGACTAACACTGTTAGAGTACAACCCGATATATCGTTTGTCAAGGGGCCAAGCTATGTCATTACAGAAAGATCAGATCATCCAGACCGCGCTCGCAATCCTCGACCGCGACGGGCTAGAGGGGGTGACGCTGCGCCGCCTCGCCAGCGAGCTTGGCGTGCGGGCCGCTTCGCTCTACTGGCATATCCCCAACAAAGATGCGCTGATGGACGAGATGGCCGAGCGCATCCTGGCCGCACATTTCGCCAGCGTGGATCTGGCCGACGAGCGGAGCGGCTGGGCCGCGTGGCTGGGCGGCATGACCAGCGAGCTGCGCCGCGCCATGCTCTCCCGCCGCGAGGGCGCGCGGGTGGTGGCCGGGGCGCACCTCGGCATCGCCGTGACGCTGACAGCGCTGATGGAGCGCACCGTGGCGGTGCTGCGCCGCGCCGGGCTGAGCACCGGCGACGCCGCCACCGCAACCATGACGATGCTGACCTTCGCGTTCGGCTTTGTGATCGAGGAGCAGGCCTCACCGCCGCTGGGGTGGCTAGATGCCGATGCGGGGCGGCCAGCGACCAGCCCAAGCAGCATCGGCGCGGCGCTGCGCGAGTGGCAGCAGCGCGGGCAGGACGCCGAGCAACGCTTTGAGACGGGGGTGCGGATCATCATCGCAGGGGTGCGGGCGGAGTACGCGCTGCCGCCCGCGCCCTAGCGAGGATTCTTTACCACCAAGACGCCAAAACACAAAGGGAAGAGAAGAGGGTGAAATAGCGAGAGGCCAGCCCCATCCGGCCCATGCGGCGAAGGTGCCGCTACGGTTTTGATGGCCATATGCACGAACACCGGCAGTTTGGGAACAGCATAGGAACGCTCAAAATAGGGGTTCCAAGGGGGCGTAGCCCCATGGCGGTGTTCTTAAGGGCTGGCCCCTCGTCGCCCGCGCAGGGCACGCACCTACGAAACAAGCACCACTACCATCATCAAAGTCAGGGCAGGTCGGCCCGACGCGGAAGCACCAGGAAAGGGCGGCCAGCGCCGCAGCCCCGCTCAGCGCTGGCGTCCAGCGCCACCCCGGCGGCGGATGGTACGCTCGTAGTCCTCGTAGCGCAGCTTGGCGATGGTGGCGCGGTCAAGGGTGCGCAGCACGATGCCCTCGGGCTGGCCGCCCGCGCCCTCGTCCAGCGCGCTGAGGCTGCGCGGCAGACGCTCGCGCAGCAGGGCCAGCGCCGCGTCGATGCTCTGCGGCAGCTCGCCCGGCTCGATGCTGAACAGGCGCGGCGTCACCGGCAGGCCGGCGTCCGCCGCCAGCTGCTGCAACGCCTCCTCGGGCAGGAAGGGCTGGCCGCCCTGCTCGCGCCACTGCGCGATCTGCTGCGGCTCCCAGGCCAGCAGCTCCTGGTAGCTGGCCAGCGGCAGCCGCACCACGTCGAACACGCGGTAGCCCACGCGGCGCTCGCCGGTGTACTGCTTGCTGGCCCCGGTCACCTTGCCGCCGTACAGCTCGCCGTAGACCACGGTGATGGCGTCGGCGCTGGCGAGCTGGCCGACCAGCCGCTCGGCATCGGCCCGCAGCGCATCCACGATGCCCAGCGCGGGGTTGCCGATCAGGTCGCCGCGCGCATACAGCAGCTCCTCGCGGCTGCCCAGCAGGTAGCTCTGGTCGGGCAGGAAGATCATGCGGGCGTTGGTGCCGTCGATCTTCTCGGTGGCCAGCGCCGCCTGCGCGTAGGGCGTGGCGATCTCCAACAGGCCGCCGTTGGCCGGGTCGAGCTGGTGGTAGGTGGCGATCGAGGGGTACTTGGTGGCGGAGTTGAGCCGCCCGAGGTCGGTGTCACGCAGTGCAAAAGCCATTGGGTGCTCCTTTCAGGCAGAAAAAAACCTAGGCATCCCGCCGCGCCAGCACATAGCCGCGCTGGCTGGGGTGCTCCACCCCAGCGTAGGGCGCGCGCTGGATAGTGGCCGCGATGCTGAACCCGGCCTGGCGCAGCCGCTCGGCCACATCTTCCATCGCCAGAAAGTGGAAGTCGAGATCGACCGGCTGCTCCCACCAGCGGTCGAGGTGCAGCACATCCGCGCCAATATGGAAGGCTACCAGCGCCAGCCCGCCGGGGCGCAGTGCGCGGTGCCAGGTCGCGAAGGTGGGCAGCAGATCCTCGGGGGCCAAGTGGATGATGCTATAGAACGCGGCGATACCGCCCAGCGAGGCGTCGGCTAGATCTGGGCTGCGCATGTCGCCCTGGCGGAAGGGGATGCTGGGGAAGCGCTGGCGGGCCTGATCGACCATGCCCGGCGAGAGGTCGACGCCCTCGGCCTGCGCCCCCGCCGAGGCCAGGAAGGCGGCCACGTGCCCTGGGCCGCAGCCCATGTCGCAGATCGGGCCGACGGCCCCGGCCTGCTCGGCGAAGGCCAGCAGCAGCGCGCGGTCGAGCGGCTTTCCGGCAAGCTCGTCGGCGATATTGGCGGTGTACTCGGCGGCCACACGGTCGTAGCTGGCGGCGGTGGGGTCGGCTGAAGCCATGGAATAGCTCCTTTTGGTATGCGAAAACACCCTCACATCATAGATTCAACCGATGCGCAGGAACCAGCGACTATTGGATGACACTGGGGAGGAAACATATGGACATAGCGACCGATGCGCAGGCCCAGCGGCTCGCCCGCGCGCTCGGCATCGCCACGCTGCCACAAGTGGAGGCCGTGGCCGAGTAGCTGTCGACCATCCTAAGGGGCCTGCTGGATCGCCTCGATGCGCTGCTGGATGCCGAGGTGCACTAGATGAGCGGCGCAGGCGTTTTGGCATGTGGCGCACGCTCGATTTTTGATAGCGCTGTTGGAATCTTCGCGCCTTCGTGGTATTCGTTTCTCGTCCTCCCTTGGCTTGGTGGTAAAGAATCTTCACGCCTTCGTGGTATTTATCCCCCCTTGGTCGCCTAGTGGTAAAGCTGCTATACTGTCGGCATTCAGAAGCCCACCGTAGCCCGCAGAACGCCTATGCCAACCCTCGAAGGAACGCTCGAACGGATCACCTTCCACAGCCCCGCCGACGGCTACATGATCGCGCGGCTGCAGCCCCGCGACAAGAAGCACCTTGTCACCATCGTGGGCAGGCTGCTGGGCGTACAGGTGGGCGAGTCGCTGGAGCTGGAGGGGCGCTGGGCCGACCACCCCGAGCACGGCAGGCAGTTTGTGGTCGAGCGCTACCGCACGCTGCTGCCCGCCACCGTCGAGGGCATCCGCCGCTACCTCGGCTCGGGGCTGATCAAGGGCATCGGCCCAGCCACCGCCAAGCGCATCGCCGAGACCTTCGGCGCGTACACGCTGCACGTGATCGAGCACGAGTCGCACCGCCTGACCGAGGTGCCCGGCCTGGGCAGCAAGCGCGCCGACCTGATCGCCCGCGCCTGGCAGGAGCAGCAGGAGATCAAGGCGATCATGCTGTTCCTGCAGGAGCTGGACATCACCCCAGGGCTGGCCATCCGCATCTTCAAGCAGTACGGCGCGCAGTCGCTGGGGGTGGTGCAGGCCACACCCTACCGCCTGGCCGACGACATCTACGGCATCGGCTTCCTGACCGCCGACACCATCGCCCAGTCCATGGGCATCCCCGCCGACTCGCCGCAGCGCATCGGCGCGGGGCTGCGCTACGCGCTCTCGCAGGCGGCGGACGACGGCCACTGCTACCTGCCCTGGGATGAGCTGGTGCGGCGCGGCGCGAAGCTGCTGGGCTGCGAGGATGCGGCGGTGGCCGCCACGCTGGAGGCGATCGCGATCACGCGCGAGGTGGCGGTGAAGACCTGGGACGGCGAGCGCTGCGTGTACCTGCTGCCCTTCGATAGGGCCGAGCACGGCGTGGCCGAGCGGCTGCGCGCGCTCCAGCGCGCCCCATCCGAGATCGTGCCGTTCTTCCGGCGGGTGAGCTGGGAGCGGGTGTTCTCGTTCCTGTCCGAGAAGCGCGGGATCGAGCTGGCCGAGAAGCAGCGCGAGGCGGTGAAGATGGCGCTCACCAGCAAGGTGGCCATCCTCACCGGCGGGCCGGGCACGGGCAAGACCACCACGCTGCGCACGATCATCGCGGCGCTGCGCCAGCGTGGCGAGAAGGTGGTGCTGGCCTCGCCCACCGGGCGGGCCGCCAAGCGCCTGGCCGAGGCCAGCGGCGGCGAGGCCAAGACCATCCACCGGCTGCTGGAGTACTCGATGGCGGGCGGGGGCCACTTCAGCCGCAACGAGGAGAACCCGCTAGACACCAGCTTTGTGGTGGTGGATGAGGTGAGCATGCTGGATGTGCTGCTGGCCAACAACCTGCTGAAGGCTATACCGCCGCAGGCCCACCTGCTGCTGGTGGGCGACGCCGACCAGCTGCCTAGCGTCGGCCCTGGCCGCGTGCTGCGCGACCTGCTGGACAGCATGGCGGTGCCCAGCGTGCACCTCGACACGATCTTCCGCCAGGCCGCCGACAGCGGGATCATCACCAACGCCCACCGCATCAACCACGGCGAAATGCCCGAGCTGCAGGGCATGCCCGACTTCTTCTTCTTCAACGCGGCCCAGGCCGAGCCGTGCGCCGAGCTGGTGGTCGAGCTAGTGGCCAGCCGCATCCCGAACAAGTTCGGGCTGGACCCGCGCCGCGACATCCAGGTGCTCTCGCCCATGCACCGTGGCCCGGCGGGCGTGGCCAACCTGAACGCCCAGCTGCAGGCCGCGCTCAACCCGCCCGCCAAGGGCCGCCCCGAGAAAACCTTTGGCAGCACCACCTTCCGCCTGGGCGACCGCGTGATGCAGCTGCGCAACAACTACGACCTGGATGTGTACAACGGCGATATCGGCGAGGTGCTGGGGATCGACTTCGAGGCCCAGGAGCTGACGGTGCGCTACGATGCCGCGCGCGATGTGGCCTACGACTTCGGGCTGCTGGACGAGCTGACGCTGGCCTACGCCATCTCCATCCACAAGGCCCAGGGGGCCGAGTACCCCTGCGTGGTGGTGCCGCTGCTGATGCAGCACTACAACCTGCTGCAGCGCAACCTGATCTACACCGGCATCACCCGCGCCAAGCGGCTGGTGGTGCTGGCGGGCGATCGGCGCGCGCTGGCCCGCGCGGTGCAGAACAACGAGGTGGCCGCGCGCTACACCGGCCTGGCGCGGCGCATGGGCTAGGGTGGCGCAGGAGTAGACGGGTGGGCGTACTGGGCGGGCATAAAGCCCGCCCGCATCGTGTGCTGGGCCTCGCCACATAGGGTCTATACGTGCTCGACAGGGCACCGATGCTTTCACCACCAAGACTCCAAGAAGCCAAGCAAGAAAGCGAACAATACGAAAGTACGAAGACGCGAACAAAAAAGGAAGAGCAACCTTCGCGTCTTCGCGTCTTCGTGGTAAAAAACCTTCAGTCTGCCGAGAACGCATAGGCCCTGCTCGCCACAAGGCAGAGGGGTGCAGAGAGGAACTATGGAGCTACCGCCGCACGACGACGCGCTGGCCGCCTTCGAGCGGGCGCGCCCGAGGCTGTTCGGCATCGCCTACCGCATGCTGGGCAGCGCCGCCGAGGCCGAGGATATTGTGCAGGAGACCTGGGTGCGCTGGCAGACCGCCGACCGCAGCGCGGTGCGCGACGCCCAGGCCTTCCTGGCCACCGCCGCCACGCGGCTGGCGATCAACGCCGCGCAGTCGGCCCGCGCCCGCCGCGAGACCTACGTGGGGCCGTGGCTGCCCGAGCCGGTGGACACCAGCGCCGACCCCGCGCTGGGGGCCGAGCGCGGCGAGGCGCTGGAGCTGGCGGTGCTGCGCCTGCTGGAGCAGCTGCCGCCGCGCGAGCGCGCCGCCTACGTGCTGCGCGAGGCCTTCGACTACCCCTACCCCCAGATCGCCAGCGTGCTGCAGGTGGGCGAGGCCAACACGCGCCAGATCGTCACCCGCGCGCGCCGGCACCTGGCCGAGGCCCGCCCCGCGCCCGTGAGCAATGCCGAGCACCGCAGGCTGCTGGCGGCCTTCATCGCGGCGGCGCAGCAGGGCGACCTGGCCGCGCTGGAGCGGCTGTTTGTGGATGACATCGTCTCGTACTCGGATGGCAACGGCAGGGCTGGGGTGGCCCGGCTGCCGGTGGTCGGGCGCGAGCTGGTGGCCCGCTTCGTGGCCAACATCGCCACGCGGCAGTGGGCTGCGGTGCAGTTCACATGGGTGGAGGCCAACGGCCAGGCGGGCCTGCTGATCACGGGTGGCGAGCCGCCCGTGGTCTTTGCCACGATCAGCGCCTCGGCCCAGGGCATCGAGCAGCTGCTGTGGGTGGTGGGCGAGGAGAAGCTGGGGGCGATGATGGCGGCGCTGGGCGGCAGCGACGGCCCGCCCAGCGCATCAGAGCCTCTGCGTTCTTGATCAGCCGGGGATTTCCCACGAAGACGCGAAGGTCTTATTTTTCGAATCTTCGCGTCTTCGTGGGTAGTGTTTCCCGTTGTTCCTTGGTGTCTTGGGGTCTTGGTGGTAAAGGAATCAGCGCGCTGCCGAAAAGGCAGAACCCAGCGCCTAGGCTGACCTAGCGGCGCAGCCACTCGGCAAAGCGCGTGGGCGCGATGCGTGCGCCGCTGCCCTCGGCGGGGATGATCGAGCGCTCGCCCAGCGGCGCGCCGAAGTAGCTCGCCTGCGGGTCGCCCACCACGGCCCGCGCATCGCCGCGCGCGGCCAGCAGATCGCGCACGAACGCGTCGAGGCCGCGCGCCTCGGGGCCAGCCACCTCGACGATGCCGCCAGCAGGCGCGGCGAGCGCCACCTCGGCCAGCGCCGCCGCCACATCATCCGCCGCGATCGGCTGGGCCAAGCCGGTGGAGACAATCACCTGCTGCCCGACCGTGCTGGCGTCGGCGATGCCGCCCAGGAACTCGAAGAACTGGGTGGCGCGCACGATGGTGTAGGGGGTGGATGCCGCGCGGATCAGCTCCTCCTGCGCGACCTTGGCGGCGAAGTAGCTGTTGCCGGGCAGGCCATCCACGCCCACGATCGAGAGCGCGATGTGGTGGCGCACGCCCGCCGCCGCCTCGGCGGCCAGCAGGTGCTGGCTGGTGGTGGTGAAGAACTCCTTGAGCGCCTGTGGCTCATACACTTGGGTGTCCATCACATCCACCACTACCTGCGCGCCATCCAGCGCGGCGGCCAGGCCCTCGCCGGTCAGCGCGTTCACGCCGCTGGCGCGCGAGGCGGCCAGCACCTCGTGGCCCTGCTGCCGCAGGATGCCCGCCAGCCGCGACCCGATCAGGCCTGTGCCGCCGATAATCACAATCTTCATAGTAACCTCCAGTAGTGGCCACATGGCCAGCTGCGTGTCTCTTTGGGAGGAAAAAGCCTCTTGCTAGCTATGACCAGCGAGCAGCCCATGCTGTGACACTGCGCTGTTTTTTCCTCTCGCCAGCTATGACCAGCTCGGTGCCAATTCTGTGACACCGCTCGCAAGCTGATTTCAAAAGGGGGTTCACCGCCCAGGCAGGGGGGTTCACCGCCCAGGCAGGGGGGTCACCGCTCGGGCAGGGGGGGCACCGCCCATGCGGCCTCGCCCATCCGGCGAAGGCGCTGCGCTAGGCACGCTGGCCATAATCCCCACCAGCGCGGCGCGGCCCCGCCCGCAGCGGCAGCCCATTTTTTCCCTGTCTTTATTTCTGATCGCCGCACGCGCAGCACCTACGAGTCGGTTGCGTTTTCGCCAAAGCGGCCTATACTGCACCCAGCAAGCGCTGATGGAAAAGAGGCCGACCGTGCTCCCGCAGATCTTTCTCGCCCAGCCCCCCGCCACCGCCCAGGCGCGGCGCACCCTGCGCGCCCACGCGCTGGAGCTGGCCGCCCAGCTCGTGCGGGTGGCCGAGGGGCCGTGCTACGCCATCCTCAACATCGAGCCAGCCGAGTCCGAGCCGATCGACATGCTGCTGCTGCGCCCGCGCTCGGCGCTGGTGGCCCTGGTGCGCCAGGCCGAGGGGCCGCTGCGCGTGCAGGGCGGCCACCCCTGGCTGGCCCAGGCCCGGCAGGCCCGCGCCGACGCGCTGGCCATGCTGGGCGGCCTGGCCCCGGCGCTGGGCACGGCGGTGGCCGCCGTGGTGGCCGCGCCGCGCATCCCTGAGGGCAGCAGCATCGCGCTGGATGTGGAGGATCACCGCCAGCGCGTGAAGCTGCTGGGATTCGACGAGCTGGCCGCGCTGGCATCCATGCTGCAGGCGGGCGCGCAGCTGGATGAGGCGGCTATGCGCGGCGCGGCCCAGGCGCTGGATGCCCAGCTCTGGCACAATGGCGAGCGGCTGCTGTTCGAGATCGGGCTGGCCCCCTACGTGCTGCGCCGAGGCGACGGCGCGACCCTGCCGCTGCTGGAGGGCGCGAGCGTGGTGGGGCGGCGCAAGCAGGCCATCCAGCACGAGTACCGCCTGACGATCGAGGGTGACGACGCCGTGTCCGCCGACCACGCGATCATCGTGTGCGCGCCCAGCGGGCGGCTGCTGCTGCGCGACACCAGCACCAACGGCACCTACATCCGCGCGCCCGGCGGCAGCGAGCAGCGCATCCACCACGCCGAGCAGGCCATCGCGCCCGACACCATCATCCGCCTGGGCGAGACCGAGCTGGCGCTGGTGCGGGCATAGGGCGGGCGCTGGGAAGAATACGTGGGGAGCACGGACAAAAAAACAAAAGAGGAGAAAATGCCAAACTACTGGCTGCTGAAGACCGAGCCGGATGACTACGCCTTCGCCGACCTAGTGCGCGACGGCGGCGCGGTGTGGGATGGCGTGGCCAACAACGCCGCGCTCAAGCACATGCGCGCGATGCGCCCCGGCGACCTGGCCCTGATCTACCACACCGGCGACGAGCGCCGCGCCGTGGGCCTGGCAGAGATCACCAGCGAGGCCTACCCCGACCCCGCCGAGGCCGACCCCAAGCTGCTGGTGGTGGGCGTGCGCCCGCTGCGGCCCCTGGCCCGACCGGTGTCGCTGGCCGAGGTGAAGGCCCAGCCTGCCTTCGCCGACTTCGCCCTGGTGCGGCAGGCCCGGCTCTCGGTGGTGCCCGCCAGCGCCGAGCAGTGGGCCATGCTGCTGGCCATGGCCGGGGAGGACGCGCATGGATGAGGAGATCGTGTTCCCCTGCGTGGATGACCGGCTGGAGCTGGGCGCGGGGGTGTACCTAGCCCCGCAGACCTACGTGCACGGCGCGGTGCGGATCGGCGACGACAGCAGCATCTGGCCTATGAGCGTGGTGCGCGGCGACAAGGGCCGCATCCAGATCGGCGCACGGGTGAACATCCAGGATGGCTGCGTGCTGCACGCCGACCCCGACGCCTGGCTCAGCATCGGCGACGACGTGAGCGTGGGGCACGGCGCGATCGTGCACGGCTGCACCGTGGAGGACGAGGTACTGATCGGCATGGGCGCGGTGGTGCTGAACCAAGCCCGCATCGGGCGCGGCTCACTGATCGCGGCGCGGGCGCTGGTGACGGAGGGTATGGTGGTGCCGCCCGGCTCGCTGGTGGTGGGTATCCCCGGCAAGCTGCGCCCGCTGGGCGAGGGCCACCAGGGGCGCATCCTGCGCACCGCCCAGAACTATGTGGCGCTCAAGAACGCCTACTTGGCAAAGAATGCATCGTATCGTCAGGCATAAAGACAGGCGCGCCGATCTGCTAGAGATCGGCGCGCCTGTCTTTTCCCCAGCGATCAGGCTAGTTGTAGGCTCCCTTGCGCGGCTGGTCGCCGCCGCCGCGCTCGATCGCGCGGCGCGCGCGGCGCAGGTCGCTCTCGTACTTCAGCAGCACCGAGAGCGTGGTGTCGAGCGTGTCGCGGTCAAGCGACTTGGCGTTCAGCGCCACCAGCGCCCTGGCCCAGTCGATCGTCTCGGAGACGCTGGGGTGCTTCTTCAGATCCATGCCGCGCAGGCTCTGCACCAGCTTCACCGCCTCCTGGGCCAGCTTGGGCGACAGGCCGGGCACGCGCAGGTTCACGATCTTCAGCTCGGACTCCAGCGTGGGGTAGTCGACGTAGATGTAGAGGCAGCGCCGCTTCAGGGCCTCGGAAAGCTCGCGGGTATTGTTGGATGTGAGCAGCACCGTGGGCTGATGCTTGGCCTTCAGCGTGCCAAGCTCGGGCACGCTCACCTGGAAGTCGGAGAGCACCTCCAGCAGAAATGCCTCGAACTCGGCGTCGGCGCGGTCGATCTCGTCGATCAGCAGCGTCACCGGCTTGTCGCTGGTGATGGCGCGCAGCAGCGGGCGGGCCAGCAGGAAGCGCTGCGAGAAGAACACGTCCTCCTCGGCGGCCAGCCGGTCGGCGGCCTCGGCCAGCGTGCCCGCGCCCGACAGCAGGTCGCCCAGCTTGTCGCGCAGCAGCTGGGTGTAGAGCAGCTGCTTGGAGTACTCCCACTCGTAGAGCGCCTTGGTCTCATCCAGGCCCTCGTAGCACTGCAGGCGGATCAGCTCGGTGCCAGTGGCGCTGGCCCATGCCTTGGCCAGCTCGGTCTTGCCCACGCCCGCCGGGCCTTCGGCCAGCACCGGCTTGCCCAGCTGCTGGGCCAGGAACATCACGGTGCCGATCTCGTCGGATGCGATATAGCTCTGCGTACCAAGCGCCTGCCTCACCTCGTGGATATCGCGATACATCCTCTTCTCTCCTCCTGCGCTGGTGCCATGAGCTAGGGGCAGCTCGGTCAGGCACCGCGCTTCAGCTTCCCGTAGACGGTATGCTCAATCGTCCCGGCGACATCGGCGGTGTCGAGCGCAATGGCGTAGAAGGCGCGCGGGTCGTGGCCTGGGTTGGCCGCCCATGTCGCGCCAAGCTGGGCGGCGAACTGCCCGCTCTGCTGGGGGGCCTCGTGGATGTGGCCGTGCAGGGTGAGCAGCGGCTGGCGCTGGGCGATGAAGGCCGCCAGGGCCTTGCTGCCAGTATGCCTGCCGCGCGGCATCAGGTCGAGCGGCGTATCGAAGGGCGGCGTGTGGCACACGTAGATGGTGCGGGCCGGGTCGCTCTTCTGGGCCAGGGTGGCCATGGCCGCGCCGATGGTGGGCAGCGCCACAATGTCGCGGGCGGTGGCCGGGCGGATCTTGCCGCTGGCGCTCATAAAGGCCATGCCGAAGCTATAGGGCGGCAGCGGGCCATCGTCGGCGCGCTCGTAGTCCTTAATGCTAAAAGGCGTGAGCGGCACGCAGGCGTAGCCGGCCAGCCACAGCGGGGCGTCGCTCAGGCCCATGGCCTGCAGGTCGTAGACTCGCTCGTGCAGCGGGTAGACCAGGCCCTCGGATTCCAGCGGGCCGAGCGCGGCGGCGGCGGCGGCCCAGTCATCGTTGCCGGGCAGCAGGAAAACCGCCACCTCGGGGTGATCGTTGCGCAGCGCCTGCAGCATGGGCCGGATGTGGTCGTGGATGAACGCCCGCTGCAGGTCGAGCGCGCTCTCGGTGCGGATGGCGTGGGGAAACAGGTCGCCCCCCACAATCGCGGCGCGCGCGCCACGAGCCACCGCTAGGTCGAACAGGCTCTGGTATGAGGCAGCGACGCCATGCAGGTCGGCGGTATAGACAAGCCGCATGGGGGTTCCTCTCTCCGTGGTCGGCGGGGACGGCGGTATTATAGCACGCGGGCTGGCGCTTCGCTGGCTGGCCACGGTCGGCCTCGGGGCCGCCGCATTCTGGTTCGGCAGAACGTTTCTACCACCAAGACTCTAGGGAATAAAAAGAAGCGACCGCCACGAAGACCACCGAAGATGCGAAGGGAAGAAGGCGCGAGGGAAAACACACGAATGCGGCGAGGGCCGCCCCACGGCATTTGTGAAATAAGTACAGAAGATTCTTGACAATCTTCTTTAGGTAGTGCTACACTTCACAAAACCACTTTTGATACTCGATAATCGCGCCAAAAATGGCTTTGGAGGTGTGTGTGGAGCACACAGATTCGCCGCCTGACGTCGTCATCAAACGGCTGCCGCTCTACGCGCGCAGCCTTCGCTACCTTTTACAGGAAGGCGTCACATCTGTCTCGTCGCAGGAGCTAGGTGAGCGCATTAACGTCACCGCAGCACAGATCCGCAAGGATCTCTCGTACTTTGGCGAGTTTGGCAAGCAGGGCATCGGCTACGACGTCGAGAAGCTGCTGAGCCAGATCGAGCGTATCCTCGGCCTCACCCAAGAGTGGCCTGCAGCGCTGGTGGGCATCGGCCACCTCGGCGGCGCGATCGCCCGCTACGAGGGCTTCCGCTCCCAGGGCATCCGCATCACCGCGATGTTCGACAGCGACCCCGACAAGATCGGCACCACCCTCACCGATGTGCCTATCTACGACGACAAGCATATCACGCATATCGTGCGCGATCTTGGCATCCGCCTCGCGATCATCGCGGTGCCCGCCGCCCGCGCCCAAGAGGTCGCCGACGCCCTGGTGGCAGGCGGCATCCGCGCCATCCTCAGCTACGCGCCGATCGTGCTGCAGGTGCCCGAGAACGTGTGGGTGCGCTACATCGACCCCGTGGCCGTCGTCCACAGCATGACCTACTACCTGGCGAAGGAAGACGAGTCCTAGCCCCGCCAGGCTGGCAGTCGCTACCCGCCAGCCCGCTGTCGACCTCGGCTGGCCCGCCGCTGTGCCAGCCGACGCAGCAGCACCACCACCCCAAGTGCCAGCACCACCACGCCCAGCGCCGCCAGCGCCGGGGCCAGCATCGCCAGCGCCGACAGCACCGCCGACAGCACATCCTCGGCCAGGCTCAGCGCGGGGTTGGCCAGCCCGCCCGTGCCCACCGTGGCCGCAGGGCGCACCGTGGCCCGCGCCGCGTGCGCGCCGCCCGCCAGCACTAGCCCGCAGGCCGCCAGCAGCAGCGGGTTTACCTCGCCGCCACCGTTCGCGGCCAGCGCCACCACCGCGCCCGCCACCGGAGCGACCACCACGCCCACCGCGTGCAGCACATGGTCCACCGCCGGAACCTTGTCGCCGATAAAGTCGAGGATGGCCAGCAGGCCCAGCGCCAGCAGCACCCATGGGTTGGCCAGCAGATCGTAGGGCGCGCTCAGCCGCACCAGCGCGGGCGCGTAGTGGGCCGTGGCGCCCAGGGCCAGCAGCGGAATATAGGCGTTAAAGCCCGCCGCAGTAGAGAACCCCAGGGCCGAAAACAGCGTAGACAGCTCGTTCATGGATGTGCCCCCCTTTTTTCACGCTGGCCGACGACTCTGCACGAATCATGCCATATGCATGGTGATTTGGGAACCTTGGGAAAGAACGCGTGAGAAGACCTTCCAGCCAAGTCAGCACACATGGTAACTTTCTAGGCAGCAGTGCGTATAATGGTAGGGGGACATTTTCTGAAGTATAGGCCGTGCTTGATCCGTCAAGCCAGTGCTCGATCAGATCACCTCTAATCCAGCTGTTGGCCAAGTCCACGCTGGAACGTTCATCTTTCGAGAAAAGACCTTTGAAGAGGAGGCGTCTCCATGATCGTCCAGGGCGTTTCGATCAGCGCTATGCTGAACCAGAGCATCGTCGTGCTCACCAAGCCGAGCGTGCAGTCGTTTGAGCAGTTCGAGCGGGCGGGTGGCCAGCGCGAGGGCCTGATCTATGTGGCGGTCGCGGCAGTTTTCAGCCTGCTCGGCGGCCTGCTCGGCGGCCTCGTGTATGGGGTTATCCCCATGATTATTGGGGCGGTGTTTGGGATTATCACCCCGATCATTTTATACTTCACCTTCAGCTACGTGCTGAACTGGATCGGCAAGCAGCAGGGCAGCACAGGCACGCAGAGTGAGGTTTTCTACACCACCGCGCTCTACGTCGCGCCGCTGCTGGCGGTGAACGGCCTGTTCGCTGGCATCACCGGCCTTCTCCCGATCCTGGCCTGCGCAACCGCCCCTGTCTCGCTGGTGCTAGGCATCTACCAGCTGTATCTGGCCTACCTCGCCACCCGCTCTAGCATGAACCTCGACCAGAACAAGGCAATCATCTCCGTGGTGGTTGCGATCGTGGCACAGTTTATCGTCGCGGCAATCATCGGCAGCATCAACGCGGCGCTGCTCGCCCCCTTCATCTTCGCTGCAACAAACTAAGCACGACATCCCCCAGCGTACAAACAAGCGAGGCCAGGGCATCCTAATGCCCTGGCCTCGCTTGTTTGTACGGAGAAGCGACTAGCCGCGCGGCCTTGGCACCCCGGCGGGGCAGCGCAGCTCCAGCCAGATAATCGCCAGCACCGCGCCCAGGGCCAGCAGGGCGCTGGCGATATAGCCATCGGGCGACTTCGACTGCGACACGAACACCGCCACCATGCCGCACGCGCCGCTGGCTAGGTAGCACACCAGCACCGCCTCGCGCTTGGTCAGGCCCAGGGCCACCAGCCGATGCGACAGGTGATCTTTGCCGGGGGTGGTCAGCGGGTTCTTGCCGCGCCGCAGCCGCGAGACAAACACCAGGCTGGTGTCGAAGATCGGCAGCGCCAGCACGCACAGCGGCACCAGCCATGTGATCCAGGGCACATTGGAGGGAAAGCGCAGCTTGATGCCCAGCGCCGCCAGCACAAAGCCCAGAAACAGGCTGCCGGTGTCGCCCATGAAGATAGTGGCGGGGTTCAGGTTGTAGCGCAGGAAGCCGACGCACGCGCCCACCAGCGCCGCCGCCATCGCGCCCACCAGGGCCTGCCCGCTGAGCGCGGCCAGCAGCAGGAAGAACGCCGCCGCCACCGTGGTGATGCCCGCCGACAGCCCATCCATGTTGTCCAGCAGATTCATGGCGTTGGTGATGCCCACCACCCACACGATCGTGATCGCCCAGTTCTGCCAGGCCTCGGCGAACAGCCGCACCTGCACCCCCGAGATGATCAGGATGCACCCGGCCAGCACCTGGATGCCCAGCTTGAGGTAGGCGTGCAGGCCCCAGCGGTCATCCATCAGCCCGAACAGCGAGACCAGCGTGGCCCCGAGCAGGATGGAGACCAGCTCGCGGATGTAGAAGCGCTCGCCGAAGATCAGCAGGGCCAGCAGGAAGCCGACGTAGATGGCCGCGCCGCCCAGCAGCGGCACAGGGCTGGTGTGCACCTTGCGGGCGTTGGGCGCATCCACCACGCCGGTGTGCAGCGCCACCCTGCGGGCCAGCGGCGTGCCGACAATAGAGAACAGCAGCGCGGTGAAGAGGATCAGGAGCATCTGGATCATCGGAACGGCCCCTCGATGACAAAATAAGACGGATGGTAGCACGCGGCGCTGGCAGCGTCAAACGGCATTCCGACAGCGCAATACGGCCCTGGCCTTTCACAAGGCCAGGGCCGTATTGCGCCCGCGTGCGCTACGCCGCGCCCCAGGCTTCGCTCACCTCGCGCTTGACCGCTTCGACCACGATCGCATCCAGCTGATCGACCGTAAACGCCTGCGGGTCCACGTGCATCTCGGTGCTGTCGCCAGGGGTGCCCTCGCTCTTGCCCTCCTGGTAGGTCAAGAAGATAAAGCGCCCCAGCGTCTGCTGGGCCATCTGGCGGAACACATACTCGGCCTGATCGCTAGTATTGCTGGCCGCGATCGGGTAGAACTTCACGCCGTGGGCGGCGGCGCTGCGGATCTCGGCCAGGTAGCTAGGCGACTGCTGGCCGATGTGGGGCGGCGCGTCGGCCACCAGGAAGGTGAGGCGCACCGCATCCGCCGACCAGCTCACCTCGTTCACCGCCGCGCGCATGGCCTCGGTCAGCGCCTCTGGCTCGTCGCCGCCGCCGTCGGCCTGAATATCATTCAGGTTGGTGCGAAAGGCCTCGACATCGGATGTGAAGTCGTACACCTTGGTCACATAGTCGTCGCTATAGTCGCGGTAGGCCACCAGGCCCAGCCGCAGCTCGGGCCTGGGCGAGAGATCGGAGATCTGCGCGGCGATCGAGCGGATGGTGCGCTGGATCTTGGCGATCTCGTCGCCCATGCTGCCAGTCGCATCAAGCAGAAACAGCACCTCTAGCCTGCGGGCCTGGGGCTGCGCCGCGCCATCCAGCACCACACCCAGCGTGGAATCTTGGCCGCGCGGTAGCGGCACCTCCACCTGGGCGTTGGCCTGGGCCACCTGCACCGTCAGCGCGCCGCCGTCGCTGGCCCCCAGCGCCTTGGGGAAGACGATAGCCTTGCCGCCCGCCAGGGTGCGGCCCTCGAACAGCAGCTTGTCGCCCTCGCGCAGGCGCACGGTGGCGTCGGCCACGGGCCGCTTCTGGGCGTCGGTGACGCTGATCACATAGCGCTCGCTCACCTCCATCGGTTCTGCCGCCGGGCCGCTGTAGGTACGCAGGTAGGTCTGATAGTCGGCAAAATCACGGTTGTCGTCGATCTCGCCCGCACGCAGCGCGATCTCCTGGCCCTGCTGGCTGTGGCTGGTGCGGTTGTCCCCTATCGCGCCACCTGCGGTAGAACCGGCGGCATCGGGCTTGGCCTCGCCGCTGGCTGGCGCGCCCGCCTCGCCGCCAGATGGGGCGCTGCTGGTGCCACTGCTATCGCGCGAGGTGGATGAGTTCTGCGACGCGGGCGGCACGCCGCTGCCGCTGGATGGGGCAGACACCGGCGCGGATGTGCCGCCGCATGCCGCCAGCAGCGCTGCCAGCGCGGTAGTGAGGAGCAATCTGGATACCGGGCGTGCCAAGGAGGGGTCGTTTTTGCGCATAGTCGGCCTCCTGCCGTGAGGGAATCTGATATCGTCTGCGGTCATGACGGATGCTGCAGCCCGCGAGTTCCCAAAAAAACGGGGAGGCCTGGGAGGCCTCCCCGTGCGCCGCATCGGGCGGCTAGTCCTCCCAGAAGGGCTTCACCCAGCCGCGCTGGGCCAGGTTCTGGCGCAGCTCCAGCATGGCCGTGTAGGTGGGCAGGGCATAGAGCGTCGCGCCCTGGGGCAGCGCGGCCAGCGCTGCATCCAGGGCCTGCGGCAGCTCGGGAACTACCGTGACGCGGGCGGGGTCGACCCCGGCGTACTTCAGGCGCACGGCCATGTCGTCGGCGCGTGTGCCGCTCACCACCGCGCGGGCCACGTGGTCGGCCAGCCGCTCAAAGTCGGCGTCCCACAGCCACGAGACATCGGTGCCATCGGCGTAGCGGTCGTTGATCGCGATCATCAGGTCGATCTGCTGCGCGGCGGGCAGGCCGCCCACCAGCATGCGCACCGTCTCGCTCGCGCCCACCGGGTTCTTGATCAGCGCCATGAACAGCGGCCTGCCCGCCGCGTCGATCCGCTCGATCCGCCCAAACGCCGCGCTGAACTGCTCCAGCGTGGCGCGCACCACGGCGGGCTGCACCCCCATCTCCAGCGTGGCGGCGGCGGCGGCCAGCGCGTTGAGCGCGTTGTAGAGGCCGGGGATGGGCAGGCCCAGCTCCAGCGCGCCGCCGGGGTAGCGCATGAACAGGCGGCTCGGCTCGGTGCCGTGCAGATCTAGGCGGTCGAGCGTGTAGTGGGGCGTGGGGCGCGTGTTGCCGCAGCTGGGGCAGGTGTAGTGGCCCACATGGGCGTAGAAGATCGCGCTGTAGCTGAAGGGCGTGCCGCAGCGCTGGCAGAACTGCGAGTCGGCCATGTTGGTGGCCCCGCCAGCGTGGCTGGTGTCCTCTAGGCCATAGAAGCGCACCTGGGCGGCCAGGCCCTGGCCCAGCGCCGCGATCGCGGGGTCGTCGGCATTCAGCAGCACCAGCGACGAGGCGGGCAGGCGCTCCAGGGCCGCGCGCCAACGCTTGGCGATCGTATCCACCTCGCCGTAGCGATCGAGCTGGTCGCGGAACAGGTTGTGCAGCAGCACCACGCGCGGCCTCGTCTCATCGAGGGCATCGGGCAGGGCGGCCTCGTCGGTCTCGAACAGGCCCACAGTGGCGCGCGGCACGCCGCCCAACGATGAGCCAGCCAGGGCGGTGGCGGTGAGGCCGGAGAGCAGGTTGGCCCCGGCGCGGTTGTGCAGCACGGCCCGGCCTGCATCGTGCAGGATGCTGGCGATCATGCGGGTGGTGGTGGTCTTGCCATTGGTGCCCGCCACCACCACGGCCCCATCGGGCAGGCGCGCGGCCAGCTGCCGCAGCACATTGGGCGCAATGCGCCGCGCCACCACGCCGGGCAGGGTGGTGCCGCCGCCACGGCCTAGGGCGCGGCTGGCCAGCCCGGCGGCCTTGCCAGCGGCGATCGCGGCGGAGAGACGAACAGAGTCAAGCAGCATACGCCTACACAATCAGTCGCCGATCTGGGTTTGGCATGGAGCTCGGCGGCGCTAGAAAACGAACGCTGGGATTGTAGCGGCGCGGGCGAAAGGTGTCAATTTTGACATCGGCAATCAGGTATGCTACAATCGGCATCACGGCGACGTAGCCAAGTGGTAAGGCAGGGGTCTGCAAAATCCCGACCACCGGTTCGAGTCCGGTCGTCGCCTCCAAAGCAAGAGCGTGTCACGTTTAACAGCGTGACACGCTTTTTTGTTACTGTTTGCTCACATAGTAGATGTGAATTTTCACACGGTCGTAAGCCAGTTGCAAGGGACGTGTGGTATGATATTGCTAGAACGCATGACTCAATGACCCGAGTCAGAATCCTTTTCTCCCCTGCGTTCTGCGCCTGAATGCGAGCCCGCCGCCCAACACTTCACCGCTGCCGCACACCATCTTGACAGGGAAAGGTTCAACGCAATGTTCAACATCGACACGCTTGAGATCGATGAGCTTGAGCAGCTGCGCGACGCCGTCAATCGCCGCATCCTGGAGATGCGACGGACCCGCGGATTAGCGCTTCCAGATCTGCTCCGGCTGCTTGAGGAAGTGAAAGCGACACTGTCGGATCAGGGTAAAGAGTGGTATTCGCTTGAGCGCTGGCAATACATGGAGGGCGAGGTCCGTTTTTGGCTCAACCCCAAAGACCAGGATCTCTACCACACCGGATGGTTCAGCATCGACGATCTGATCGCATGGGCGCGTGACGCCGGGGCCATCATGCAGGAAGATCTGTTCGAGGACGAGGACGACGATCCGCTCTCGCTGGTTGGCCAGGCCGACTCCTACGGTGATAGCTTCCGCCCGTTTGGTTCGAACTAGTTTATTCCACCGCATAGCGCTGCTGTGCGCCCCCTTTTATATGCCGCCCTCGCCGCAGCCAGTGCGGCGGGGGTGGCCGTTGCTCCCACCTCCTCACGGCGGCATTCTCATCAACTCCTCATCTTTTCATCGCTCGTAGCAGGCCCTTTTGGCCGATTGCTGGAACCAATGTTGCAGGCATGGCAGGCAGGCCTTTTTGGGCGTTGGTATGCGCTTTGGTCGTTTCCACCAGCAGGCCTACGCGTGTTGCTCGTCTTGGCTCAGAAAACCCTTACCTAACGTATTTCGATAGTAAATGCTTTGCAAATAGCAAACCAGCCTAGCTTTGCACACCTTTTGCAAAACCTGTTCAACCTATTGACATCACCCTGACGGATGAGTATACTAAATAGTATAGAGAGTATGTTACTTCTTTCACATAGAAACCGACAGAGAGGAGCACCGCGATGGCGTTTCTAAGCCTTGGCGGCCAAGCACGCGAGCAGGGCTGGGCCGAACCAGCAGCGCGACAAGTACCACTCGTCGACCAAGATGACCTCGCCCTTATCAGCGCCATCTCTGCGGGCAACAGCGCCGCGCTGGATGTGCTCTACGACCGATATTCTGCCACCGTCTACCGCATGGCGCTGCGGATCGTGAAAAACCAAGAGCTAGCCGAGGAGATCGTGCAAGAGGCCTTCTGGCGCGTCTGGCGGCGCAGCAGCAGCTTCGCGCACGAGCGCGGGCGGGTGGCGCAGTGGCTCTTTGGGATCACCCACAACCTGTGCATCGACGAGCTGCGCCGCATCCGCTCGCGCCCGATCTCGGTCTACGAGGATGTCGAGCACCCCTTCATCCAGCAGATGCCCGACCAGCGCACCGACGTGGCCGGCGAGGTCTGGCAGGGCGAGCAGCGCCGCGCCATCGTCACCGCGCTCGAAGAGCTGCCCGCCAGCCAGCGCGAGGCGATCGAGCTGGCCTACTTCGGCGGCCTCTCGCAGCAGGAGATCGCGCAGAAGCTGGACAGCCCGCTGGGCACGATCAAAACCCGCGTGCGCCTGGGCCTGCAGAAGCTCAAGGCCGCGCTGAGCAGCCAGGGCATGCAGCCCGCCGACGTGTACGAACGCTAGGCTCTGCACCGGGCCTGCACACCCCAGCAGCTAGCGAGCGCGTATTTGACAAGAACCCCCTCGGGGGGTATCATATCCCGCGATATGCTTTATACCTTCGCACAGTGCTATACGCTGCGTCGTCGCACCCGTCGTCCGGCCCGTAAGGGTCTGGGGCTCGGCTAGCGTGCGTCGCGAAACGTGCATCAGCACATAAGCGCAGATCGTGAACCAGTCCCCGGGCCAGCTTTGGCACCGGGGTTTTTGTATGTTCGGGGGGCGCTTCTATGATCAAGGTTGGTATCTGCGGGGTCACCGGCTACGCCGGGTACGAGCTGCTCCGCTGGCTTCGGCGGCACCCATCTGCCGAAATTGTGTTTACCACATCCGAGTCGCAGGCGGGCAAGTCGCTGGCCGAGGTCTTCCCTGGCCCGCTGGACACCCCGCTGCTGGCGGTGGGCGACGCGCCGCTGGACACGGCAGATGTGGTGTTCCTGGCCCTGCCGCACGGCGTGGCGGGCGAGCTGGCCAAGAAGGCCCTGGCCCAAGGGGTGAAGGTGATCGACCTCTCCGCCGACTTCCGGCTGACCACCGCCGAGGCCTACACCACCTGGTACCGCCACGCCCACCCCGCCCCCGAGCTTCTCCCCATCCCCTACGGCCTCCCCGAGCTGAACCGCGCCGCCCTGGCCGACGCCCCGCTGATCGCGAACCCCGGATGCTACCCCACCAGCGTGCTGCTGGGCCTCGCGCCCATCCTGCGCGCGAGCAAGCTGGCCAGCCCCACCGTGATCGTCGACTCGAAATCGGGCGTCTCGGGCGCTGGCCGCGCGCCTAAGCAGAACACCCACTTTGTGGAGGTGAGCGAGAGCCTCGCGCCCTACAGCATCGGGCGGGTGCACCGCCACGTGGCCGAGATGGAGCAGGAGGCCGCGCGGATCTCGACCGGCATCGCGCCGGAGATCATCTTCACGCCGCACCTGCTGCCGATCAGCCGCGGCATCCTCAGCTCGATCTACGTGCCCGTGCCCGCCGACCTGGGCGAGGACGAGATCCGCGCGCTCTACGAGCAGCAGTACGCGGGCGAGCCGTTCGTGCGGGTGCTGCCCAAGGGCCAGCTGGCCACGATCGCCCACACCGCCCACACCAACCAGTGCGCCATCTCGCTGACGCTGGCCCGGCCCGGCCTGCTGATCGTGGTGGCCAGCGAGGACAACCTGGTGAAGGGCGCTGCTGGGCAGGCCATCCAGAACATGAACGTGATGTTTGGGCTTGACGAGACGACGGGCCTGCTCTAGCCAATGCGAGCGCCCTTCAGCATAGAGGATGCGATATGACCAGGCTTGTGCTCAAGATCGGCGGCAACGACATCGACGACCCGGCCTTCCTGGCCGAGCTGGTGCGCACCGTCGCAGCGCTGAGGCCCCTGCCCGTGCTGGTGCACGGCGGCGGCAAAGAGATCGGCCAGCTACAGACGGCGCTGGGCGGCGAGCCGCGCTTCGTGGCCGGGCTGCGGGTGACGGACAAGACCGCGCTGGCCGCCGCCGAGATGGTGCTGTGCGGCACGGTGAGCACGCGGCTGGTGGCGGCGCTGCTGGCGGGCGGCGTGGACGCGCAGGGCCTGTCGGGCGTGGATCGCGGCCTCATCCGCGTGCGCAAGCTGAGCCACCCCGAGGGCGATCTGGGCTACGTGGGCACGCCCACCGCCGTGCGCGCTGGGGTGCTGAACGGCCTGCTGGCCGACGGCGCGGTGCCGGTGGTGGCCCCGATCTCGCTAGGCGATGAGGGGCCGTACAACGTGAACGCCGACGAGGCCGCTGGCGCGGTGGCCGCCGCACTGGGCGACGCCGAGGTGGTGTTTGTCACCAATGTGCCCGGCGTGCTGGTGGATGGCGCGCTGGCCGCGCGGCTCGACCGCCAGCAGGTGATCGACCTGATCGACGGCGGCGTGATCACCGGCGGCATGATCCCCAAGGTCCGCTCGGCCCTGGCGGCGCTGGATGGCGGCGTGCGGGCGGCGCGGATCACCAACCTGGCTGGCCTGGGCGATGGCTCGGGCACCGTGATCTGGCAGTAGCGCGCCGAGAGGAGAGGAGCACCCATGGATATCGCCCTGATGATCGAGGGCCAGAGCGGCCTGACCTGGCCCGCCTGGCAGGGCCTGGCCGCAGCGACGGAGGAGCTGGGCTTCGCCGGGCTATACCGCTCGGACCACTTCACTGACCCCGAGCCGCCCAACAGCGCCGCGCTAGAGGCCTGGGTCTCCATGGCCTGGCTGGCCAGCCACACCAGCAGGATCGACTTTGGCCCCATGGTATCGCCGGTCTCGTTCCGCGACCCGGTGATGATGGCCCGCCAGGCCATGGCCATCGACGACCTGTCGGGCGGGCGGTTCCAGTTCGGCGTGGGCGCGGGCTGGCAAGAGCGCGAGCACGCCATGTTCGGCTACCCGCTGCTGGATGTGCCGCAGCGCATGGCCCGCTTCCGCGAGGCGCTAGAGGTGATGAGCCTGCTGCTGCGCGGCGATGGCCCGGCCAGCTTCAGCGGCAGCTACTACCAGCTGCGCGACGCCGAGCTGCTGCCCAGGCCGCAGCGCCGGGGCGGCCCCCCGATCGTGATCGGCGGCAACGGCCCCAAGTACACCCTGCCGCTGGCCGCGCGCTACGCCCAGGAGTGGAACGGCGTCTACATCACCGCCGAGCGCTTCAACACCCTGCAGACCCAGCTCGACGAGCTGCTGGCCGAGCACGGGCGTGCGCGCGGCGACATCCGCCGCACCCTGATGACCGGGCTGGTGTATGGCCGCAACGACGCCGAGCTGAAGGCCCGCCTTGAGCAGCGTGGCGCGACCGCCGAGCAGCTGGCGGCCCAGGGTGTGGTGGCAGGCACCACAGGCGCGATCATCGAGCAGCTGGGCAGGCTCCAGCAGGTGGGCGTGCAGCGGGTGATGCTGCAGTGGTTCAATTGGCACGACCGAGGCGAGCTAGAGGCATTCGCCGCAGCTATCCTGCCGCACTTCGCGGCGGACTAACCTATATAAGGAAGAAGGAATGACCAGTCGGATTCGGAGCGAGCAGGTTGGGACGACGCCGCGCGACCAGAGCGTGATCGTCGTACGCACGCCAGCCGAGGCGGACGTCACAGCGCTCACCGCCATTGTGAATGAGAACGCACGGCTTGGACACCTCCTGCCGCGCAGCGAGGCCAGCATCCGCGCGAGCCTGCCCGACTGGCTGATCGCCGAGGTGGATGGCACCGTGGTCGGCTGCGCGTCGCTGCTGATCATGGGGCAGCAGCTGGTGGAGGTGCGGTCGCTGGCGGTGCTGCCGGCCTACCGCAGCTACGGCATCGGCGCGAAGATCGTGCGAACGCTGATCGACCAGGCGCGGCGGCGCGGCTACGCCACGGTGTTCGCGCTCACCCGCGCGGTGCCCTTCTTCCTCAAGCTAGGCTTCACCATCACCGAGAAGGAGCGCTTCCCGGAGAAGGTCTGGCGCGACTGCGCCATCTGCCCGCTCCAGGCCCGCTGCGATGAGACGGCGGTGGTGCTTGAGCTCGACCATTCCAATCGATAGACCACGGTGCGACGGCGGGCGGCGCTGGCCGCCCGCCGCCGCGCGCCAATAAGCTACTTGCGAGGAGCATTCACAACGATGGCACAGCGAACAAAGGCCCTTCTGGCGCTTGCAGATGGCACGATCTGGCCCGGCGAGGCATTCGGCGCGGTGGGCGAGCGCACCGGCGAGATCGTCTTCAACACCGCCATGACCGGCTACCAGGAGATCCTGAGCGACCCCTCCTACTTCGGTCAGATAGTGGTGATGACCGCGCCGCATATCGGCAACACCGGCATCAACTTCGAGGACGGCGAGAGCCGGAAGGCGTGGCTTTCCGGCTTTGTTGTGCGCGAGGCCAGCCGCCGCGTCAGCAACTGGCGCGCCCAGCAGTCGCTGGATGCCTACCTGAGCGAGCAGGGCGTGGTGGGCATCACCGGCGTGGATACGCGGGCGCTGGTGCGCCACATCCGCGACCAGGGCGCCATGAACGCCATCATCTCCTCCGACGACCTCGACCCCGAGCGGCTGGTGGCCAAGGCGCGCGGCACCCACTCGATGGAGGGGCTGGACCTAGTGAAGAGCGTGACCACCGAGGAGCCGTACCACTGGCCGCCCGAGCAGACCGACGAGATCGCCCAGTGGTACGTGGCCGACGCCAGCGCCAAGCCCGACCGGCCCTACCACGTGGTGGCCTACGACTTCGGCATCAAGACCAATATCCTGCGGCTGATGGCCGAGCGCGGCTGCAAGATCACCGTGGTGCCCGCCGAGACCCCGGCCAGCGAGGTGCTGGCCCACAACCCCGACGGCGTGTTCCTCTCCAACGGCCCGGGCGACCCCGCCGCCGTCACCTACGCGATCGAGAGCACCAAGCAGCTGCTGGGCCAGAAGCCGCTATTCGGCATCTGCCTGGGCCACCAGATCCTGGGCCTGGCGCTGGGCGGCACCACCTACAAGCTGCGCTTCGGCCACCACGGCGGCAACCAGCCCGTCAGCTTCAGCGACACCAAGCGCGTCGAGATCTCTAGCCACAACCACGGCTTCGCGGTGGCCGCCGACTCGCTGCCCCAGGGAGTGGAGGTGACGCACACCAACCTGAACGACAACTGCGTCGAGGGCCTGCGCGTGGCGGGCCAGCGTGCGTTCAGCGTGCAGTACCACCCCGAGGCCGCGCCCGGCCCCCACGACGCCAGCTACCTGTTCGACCAGTTCATCGCGCTGATGGAGGCCGAGCGCCAGTAGCCGCGCGGGGAGCGCAGGAACATTAACCACGAAGACGCGAAGGAGACCGGGAACATAACCACCAAGACTCCAAGACACCAAGGAACGAGGGGGTATGAAACCGAAGCGAGCGCTGGGGCAACAAAACCGGCAACATAACCACCAAAACTCCAAGACACCAAGGAGCGAAGGGGTATGAAACCAGAGCCAACACTTGTGCGTGAAAATGCCATTGGAAAAGGCGTTGTGCAGGCAGCCTACACGGTGCATAAAGCCCTCGGGCCCGGTCTGTTGGAGCATATCTACGAGGTTTGTTTCTGCCACGAATTGGCAAAACAGGGATTTCAGGTTCAGCGACAGGTTATCCTCCCCATCATCTACGATGGGATTATCTTTGAAGATGGCCTGCGGCTGGATGTTCTTGTTGAGAACTGCATCATCTGCGAGCTAAAGGCGGTGCAGGACATGCACGCCGTCTTTACCGCGCAGCTTATGTCGCACCTCAAACTTGCTCATAAACGGCTTGGTTATCTGATAAACTTTAATGTCCCACTGATAAAGAGTGGCATCAAGCGCCTTGTGCTATAGAATCTTGGAGCCTTGGAGCCTTGGTGGTAAAAAAGGAATCTTTCATGCCGAAGCGTACAGATATACAGTCCATCCTGATCATCGGCGCGGGGCCGATCGTGATCGGCCAGGCCTGCGAGTTCGACTACTCGGGCGTGCAGGCCTGCAAGGTGCTGCGGCGCGAGGGCTACCGCGTCATCCTGGTCAACTCCAACCCGGCCACGATCATGACTGACCCGCAGTTCGCCGACGCCACCTACATCGAGCCGCTGACGGTGGACGTGCTGGAGAAGATCATCGAGCGCGAGCGCCCCGACGCGGTGCTGCCCACCGTGGGCGGCCAGACCGCGCTCAACCTGGCCATGGAGCTGGATGAGCACGGCATCTTAGAGAAGTACGGCACCCAGCTGATCGGCGCGTCGCCCAAGGCCATCGCGCTGGCCGAGGATCGCCTGCTGTTCAAGGAGGCCATGGTCAAAGTCGGCCTGAAGGTGCCCGAGGGCGACACCGTGACCACCGTCGAGCAGGCGGTGGAGGTGGCGGCGCGGATCGGCTACCCCGTGCTCATCCGGCCCTCGTTCACCCTGGGCGGCTCGGGCGGCGGCGTGGCCTACAGCGAGGCCGACCTGCGCGAGGTGGCCGAGCGCGGCCTGCGCGCCTCGCCTGTGACCCAGGTGCTGATCGAGCAGAGCGTGCTGGGCTGGAAGGAGTTCGAGCTGGAGGTGATGCGCGACAAAGCCGACAACTTTGTGGTGGTCTGCTCGATCGAGAACCTCGACCCCATGGGCGTGCACACCGGCGACTCGATCACCGTGGCCCCGGCCATGACGCTCACCGACCGCGAGCTGCAGCGCCTGCGCGACATGGCCCAGATCGTGATGCGCACCGTGGGCGTGGAGACGGGCGGCTCGAACGTGCAGTTCTCGGTCAGCCCCTACGACGGCACGCCCTACGTGATCGAGATGAACCCGCGCGTCAGCCGCTCGTCCGCCCTGGCATCCAAGGCCACCGGCTTCCCGATCGCCAAGATCGCGGCGCTGCTGGCCGTGGGCTACACCCTGGACGAGATCCCCAACGACATCACCAAGGTCACGCCCGCCTCGTTCGAGCCCAGCCTCGACTACGTGGTGGTGAAGATCCCGCGCTGGGCCTTCGAGAAGTTCCCCGGCGTCGACCCGACGCTCGGGCCGCAGATGAAGAGCGTGGGCGAGGTGATGGCGATCGGCACCACCTTCAACGAGGCCTTCCAGAAGGCGCTGCGCGGCCTGGAGACTGGGGTGAGCGGCTTTGTGACCAAGGACACCCCCGCCAACGAGCTGCACCAGCAGCTGACGGTGGCCACGCCCAAGCGCATCTACGCCGCAGGCGACGCGCTGCGCGGCGGCATGACCCCCGAGGAGCTGAACAGGCTGACCGGCTACGATCTGTGGTTTGTCGACAACCTGGCCCGGATCATCGAGATCGAGCGAGAGCTGGGCGGCCACACCCTGGCCAGCCTGCCCGCCGAGCTGCTGCGCGAGGCCAAGCAGAACGGCTTCAGCGACATCCAGATCGCCAAGGCCACCCAGGGTGGCAGCAGCGACATGGAGGTGCGCGCCCACCGCAAGCAGCTGGGCATCACGCCGGTGTACCACCGCATCGACACCTGTGCCGCCGAGTTCGAGGCCCACACGCCCTACCTCTACAGCACCTACGCCAGCGAGGACGAATCGGAGGTGACGAGCGCGCCCAAGATGATGATCCTGGGCGGCGGCCCCAACCGCATCGGCCAGGGCATCGAGTTCGACTACTGCTGCGTCCACGCCTGCTTCGCGCTGAAGGAGCTGGGCTACGAGACGATCATGGTCAACTGCAACCCCGAGACTGTCTCGACCGACTACGACACCAGCGACCGGCTCTACTTCGAGCCGCTGACGCTTGAGGATGTGCTGAACATCTGGGAAAATGAGACCCGCAGCCAGAGCGCCGACGGCCAGCCGATCGCGCAGGTGCTGGCCCAGTTTGGCGGCCAGACCCCGCTGAACCTGGCCAAGGGCCTGGCCGCCAACGGCGTGGTGATCGCGGGCACCTCGCAGGACTCGATCGACCTGGCCGAGGAGCGCGGGCGCTTCGGCGACCTGCTGCGCAGCCTGGAGATCGCCCAGCCCGAGAGCGGCATGGCGGGCGATCTGGCCGAGGCCACCGCGATCGCCCACCGCATCGGCTTCCCGGTGCTGGTGCGGCCATCCTACGTGCTGGGCGGGCGAGCCATGGCTATCGCCTACGACGAGGAGAACCTGGCCCGCTACATCGCCGAGGCCACCGCGATCAGCGCGGGCGCGCCGGTGCTGATCGACCGCTACCTGGAGGACGCCTACGAGATCGACGTGGACGCGGTGGGCGACGGCGAGCGCGTGGTGATCGGCGGCATCATGGAGCATGTGGAGGAGGCGGGCGTCCACTCGGGCGACTCGGCCATGGTGCTGCCGCCCTACAAGGTGAGCGCCTACCACCTCTCGATCATCCGCGACGAGACCGTGCGCCTGGGCCTGGCGCTCAAGGTCAAGGGCCTGATGAACGTGCAGTACGCCATCAAGGATGACGAGGTCTACGTGATCGAGGTCAACCCCCGAGCCTCGCGCACGGTGCCCTTCATCGCCAAGGCCACCGGCGTGGCGCTGGCCAAGGTGGCGGCCAAGGTGGCGGCAGGCAAGACCCTAGAGCAGCTGGGCCTGACCGAGGAGCCAGCGCTCGATGGCTTCTTTGTGAAAGAGGCCGTGCTGCCCTTCGAGAAGTTTCCCGGTGCGGCGATCATCCTCAGCCCCGAGATGCGCTCGACCGGCGAGGTGATGGGCCACGCATCCAGCTTCGGCCACGCCTTCGCCAAGGCCGAGATGGGCGCTGGCCAGAAGCTGCCGGTGGAGGGCGGCGTGCTGCTCACCGTCAACGACTTCGACAAGGGTGCGATCGTGCGGATCGCCCGCGACCTCGCGCGGCTAGGATTCACGCTCTACGCCACCCATGGCACCGCTGCCTGGCTGGAGCAGGTGGGCATCCAGGCCACGAAGGTGAATAAGGTCTCCGAGGGCGGCGAGACAACGGCAGACCTGCTGGCGGCTGGCAAGGTGCAGCTGGTGATCAGCACACCGCTGGGCCAGCGCGCCTACGCCGACGGCCAGGCCCTGCGCTCGGCGGCCATCCGCCACCGCGTGATGCTGGTGACAACGCTCACCGGCGCAGCGGCCACCGTCAGCGCCATCCAGGCGCTCAAGGCCAAGGAGCTGAAAGTGCGCTCGCTCCAGCAGCACCACGCGCTTCAGCACTAGCTGGGGCGGCAGGCATGCGCGGCGGCAGCGCCGCGCATGCCCAGCGACGTTTTTCACTTTACTGAACAGCAGAATAACGCACTATGAAGGGTATCCTGACCGCACAATCAATTAACCTTGAGCAGCTGAGGCACATCACCAACCAGAAGAATATTGTGGCTGGGACCGAGGACTATGCCGCAGGCCGCGTGACGATCGCCCAGGTGGAGGCCCAGGTCGCCACCCTCACCGTGGATGATCACCGCAGCGGCAAGCCCTACAGTGTCACCATCCGCAGTGGTGCCGATGGAACCATTGGCCTCACCTGCACGTGCCGCGAGGGATACCCATGGGTGGCCTGCCGCCACCGCTACGCCGCCGCGCTGGCCCTGCGCGACCACCTGACCGCCAATCCCCCGAAGGTCTGGCGCTACCTGATGGAGCACGCCAAGCCCGCCGCGCCGCGCCGATCCTCCACCAACAACGCGCTGATCCTCTTTAGCCTGATCGAACGCAACCCCAGCGCCTGGATTATCCAGCCCTACACGCTCAACATCCGCCACCTGGATGGCGTGGATCTGACCGACCGCGCGGCAGTGGCGGATAAGATCGTCGAGCTGAACATGGCGCGCGAGGCCAAGCCGCTGCGCTCGCGGGTGCAGCATAGCGCCTACCCCTACGCCAGCGAGGATGACATCACCGCCACCAATCTGGCGCTGGGCAACCCCTACGCGGCCTACGGCTACGCATCCAGCCGCGACAGCGGGGCCTTCTACCAGGCGGTGCTGCCCTACCTCAGCCGCTGCCTCAGCTTTATCGGCGAGGAGGGCGACCCCTTTCAGGCCCGGCTGGATGTGCGCAGCGAACCAGCCGCCATCCAGGCCGAGCTGAGACAGAGCCGCAAGGGCATCACGATTGTCGGGCAGATCCTGGTCGGCGGCGACACCATCCCGATCCAGCCCAACGCCACCTCGGTGCTGGCCCAAGACCCCATGTGGCTGCTGGTGGACACCACGCTGGTGCGCTTCCAGACGCCGCCGAGCGGCCTTGCGGCGACCCTGCTGGAGGAGCCGAGCATCCTGGTGCCGAGCGACGACGCCGAGGAGTTCTACGACCGCTACCTGCCCACCGTGGCCGCGCAGCTGCCCGTCAGCGGCAAGATGCTGGACTGGCGGGAGCAGGCGGAGAAGCCCCAGCCCCGGCTCTACCTGAGCGACCAGGACGGCCAGCTCCAGGGCGAGCTGCGCCTGGGCTATGGCCCCTACGAGGTGAGCTACGAGCGCCTGACGCCCTCCCACACGGTGCAGCGCGTGCCCGGCAGCACCCAGTTCACGCGCATCCGCCGCGACGCCGGGGCCGAGCACGAGGCGGCCAGCCTGCTGGGCAGCAGCGCGGGCTTCAAGAAGAGCACCGAGGCCAACATCTTCCCGCTGCGCGCCAACATGAACCCGATCGACTTCCTGCTGCACCAGGTGCCCAAGCTGGTGGAGAAAGGCTTTACGATCTTCGGCGAGAACGAGCTGGTCTCGGCCCGCGTGAACCGCAACAAGCCCTCGATCTCGTTCAATGTGACCAGCGGCATCGACTGGTTCGATGTCAAGGCGGTGGTGAACTTCGGCGATCTGACGGTGAGCCTGAAAGACATCCGCCAGGCGGTGCGCAAGCGCGAGCGCTACATCAAGCTGGCCGATGGCTCGATCGGCGAGATCCCCGAGGAGTGGCTGGCCCGCTACCGCCACCTGTTCGCCCACGCCGACTCGACCGACGGCGAGACGCTGCGCGTCGGCCAGAACAGCCTGACCCTGATCGACCAGCTGCTGGGCGAGGCCGACGGCGCCCAGGCCGATGAGGCCTTCCAGCAGCGCCGCGACAAGCTGCGCAACTTCCAGAGCATCGCCCCACACACCCTGCCCCCCGGCTTCATCGGCCAGCTGCGGCCCTACCAGAAGTTCGGCTACGACTGGCTGCACTTCCTGCAGGAGTATCACTTCGGCGGATGCCTAGCGGACGACATGGGCGTGGGAAAGACGATTCAGACCCTGGCCTTTCTCGAATCGATCTACCACGACGACAACAGCGCGCCCGCCAGCCTGATCGTGATGCCGCGCTCGCTGCTGTTCAACTGGCAGCGCGAGGCCGAGAAGTTCACGCCGGGCCTAGATGTGTATGTGCAGGCCGACCAGGGCCGTATCGCCGACCCCGCGCAGTTTGGCGAGCACAACCTAGTGCTGACCACCTACGGCACCATGCTGCGCGATATCGAGCTGCTGAGCCAATACGAGTTCCACCACATCATCCTCGACGAGTCGCAGATGATCAAGAACCCGCTGGCCGAGACATCCAAGGCGGCACGGCTGCTGCGCGGCAGGCACCGGCTGGCGCTCACCGGCACGCCAATCGAAAACACCACCATGGAGCTGTGGTCGCAGTTCGCCTTCCTTAACCCCGGCCTGCTGGGCAGCCTCGACTACTTCCGGCAGGAGTTCGTGAACCCGATCGAGCGCCAGCAGCGCGGCGAGACCTCCGACTTCCTGCGCAAGATGGTCTTCCCGTTCATCCTGCGCCGCACCAAGGACCAGGTCGCCACCGACCTACCGCCGCGCACCGAGCGCGTGATCGTATGCGACATGGAGCCAGCCCAGCTCAAGGTCTACAATAAGCAGCGCGACATCTACCGCGCCAAGCTGCTGGGCCTGATCGACAACGAGGGCATGGACGACGCCCGCATGCAGATCCTAGAGGGCCTGCTGCGACTGCGCCAGATCAGCAACCACCCCCGGCTGGTGGATGCCAAGTACAAGGGCGGCTCGGGCAAGTTCGAGCTGCTGTTCGAGACGCTCGACACCCTGCGCGCCGAGGGCCACCGCGCCCTGATCTTCTCGCAGTTCGTGCAGATGCTGGCCCTGGTGCGCCAGGAGCTAGATGCCAAGGGTGTGCCCTACGCCTACCTGGATGGCCAGACCCGCGACCGCCAGGAGCAGGTCGACCGCTTCCAGGGCGACGGCGCGCTGCCGTTCTTCTTGATCAGCCTGAAGGCCGGGGGCGTGGGCCTCAACCTCACCGCCGCCGACTACGTGATCCATGTGGACCCATGGTGGAACCCGGCAGTCGAGCAGCAGGCAACCGACCGCACCCACCGCATCGGGCAGGACAAGCCCGTGTTCGTGTACAAGATGGTGGCGCGCGGCACCGTGGAGGAGAAGATCCTCCAGCTCCAGGAGCGCAAGCGCGAGCTGGTGGCGCAGATCATCGGCGACGAGGGCGGCGTGTTCAAGTCGCTCACCCGCGAGGATGTCGAGGTGCTGTTCAGCTAGGGCCTCGGCTCTAGCGCCTAGGAGTGGGGGATATCAGATGACCTCATTGGCTTCGCATACCCACGCTGGCAGGCGAGAGATCAGCGCGGCCCAGCGATGGCGGCTGCTCGCTCCGGCTGCTGGCGCCCTGCTGCTACTGTCGCTCTGCGTGCTGTATGTGCTCAACGGCTACGCCACCATCCGCAGCATGGATGCGGACGCCGCAGCCCAGGGCAAGGCCATTATCAGCGGGCCGGGCGACCCAGCCCACCGCGACATCCCGCAGGCGCTAGCCATGGCCACCGGCAGCTGGTACGACGACGGCAGCTACATTGGCGAGGTGCACTGGTACCCATTTATGACGCCGCTGGTGGTGGCCTGGTACATGGTCGCCACCGGCGAGCCGCTCCAGTCGGCCTACCGCATCGGCTGCATGCTGATCAGCATGGCATCGCTGCCCGCGCTGGCGTGGCTGCTCTCGCGCTATGTAGGCCGCCTGGCATACCTGGCCCTAGCGGCGGCGCTGCTGCTCGCGCTCTACTGGCCGAGCAACAGCAACTACCCGGCGGGGTCGAGCATGGCCGCGTTCTTCCTGTTTCTGGGCCTCGCCGCATCGGCGTTCGAGCGCGTCGGGGCGGCGCGCTGCAATGGCTGGATGTTCGCCGCTGGCCTCTCGGCTGGCTGGCTGGCGCTGTGGCATGGTGCGTCATTCATCACGGCCAGCGCGGTGGTGGCGGCGCTGATGGGCTTTCGTGTGCTGGCGCGCTGGGGCGAGCAGCGCTGGCGGGCGCTGGGCGACCCCGCGCTGGCGGCAGCTGGCCTGGCGCTGGGCTGCGCGCCGCTGTTTCTGCCCCAGCTGCTGCGCTACGGCCACCTGCAGCAGGCCGATGTGGCTCGGCTGTTTATCAACCCGGTGCTCTATGGCGATGGCAAGAACACGGCGGCATTCCTGCAGCTTGAGCTGCTGCCCAAGGGCCTGGATGCGGCGCTGCCCGCTCTCTTCCTGATCACCCTGGCGGTGGCGCGCAGCAGGCGCATGTGGCTGCGCAGCGCCCCGCTGCTGATCAGCTATGTGCTGGGTGTGGGCCTGGGCCAGCTGGGCTTCATCATGAACGGCGCGGATTTCCCCTGGCTGGTGGCGCTGGCCAACCGCTTCATCCCGTCGCCGCCGCACACCTTCGCGTGGATCGCCATCACTGTGCTGATCGCCGCCCGCTGCGTGGCGGTGGCGCTGCTGCTGTTCTACGGCGTGGCCGGGCTGCGCTGGGCTGCGCGGCGCTGGGCCTGGCAGCCGCCGCAGTGGCTGCTGCCCACGCTGCTCTCGGCGGCGATGGTGGGCGGCTACGCCTGGCTGCTGGGCCATATGCCGAGCCAGGGCACGGGCCATATCGAGTATGCCGACCAGGAGCTTTTCCAGTTCGCCGAGGGCGTCTCGCGCATCGCAGGCCCGCAGCGCAGCGTCTACACCGCATCGTGGGCGGGCCAGCGCGAGATCTTCGACCTGATGCCCTTCAAGGTGCCGCTGCTGCACTCGCCGCTGCACAGCAACCCCTACCTCGACCAGCAGCACGTGCAGGATGAGTACTACCTGGGCACGCCGCCCCGGTTCGCCAGCAGCTTCAGCGAGGTGATCGAGCGCAACCACGTGGGCTACGCGCTGACCATGCCCGGCGAGCTGAACGTCACAGCGCAGCTGTGCGGCGGCCAGCCGGTGCTGCGCTCGGCGCAGGGCTACACGCTCTGGCAGCTGCACCCGCCCTGCCGCGTGCCCACATTCAGCGCCGCGCAGACCTCCGCGCCGGATGACCGACTTGGCCTGATCGCATCCGAGAGCGCCGCTGGGCTGACCATCCAGGGCCTGAAGCCTGGCGCAGCTCAGAGCTTCGTCAGCTTCCCTGCGGTGGATGTGCGCGGCGGCGAGATCGTGTCGCTCACCTTCACCGGCAGAATGAGCGGGCCTGCGGCGGAGAGCTGCCTCACGCCGCAGGCCGACTTCCTGTCGGGCGGGCGGCCCGACGGCACTATGTTCGTCAACTTTAGCTACCCAGCCGATGGCCAGATTGCGCTACAATTCTGGCTGGCCACACCCGTATCAACAACAACGATCACTCCCAAGCTCGGGTTCAGAAGCTCATGTTTTGACCATGGGCAGTCGATTGTTGTCGAGAATATACGTGTCGCCCATGAGGCGGCGCACCACTAACGCCAGAGGAGGATCCCCACCATGACCGAACGACCACGCGTTAAAAAAGTTGTCCTTGCCTACTCAGGCGGCCTCGATACCAGCATCATCGTGCCCTGGCTGAAGCAGAACTACGGCAACCCCGAGGTGGTGTGCTACTGCTCGAACCTAGGCCAGGCCGACGAGCTGACCGGCCTAGAGGAGAAGGCGCTGGCCAGCGGCGCGTCGAAGTGCTATGTCGAAGACCTGCGCGAGGAGTTCGTGCGCGACTTCCTGTTCCCTATGGTCCAGTCGGGCGCGATCTACGAGCGCCTGTACCTGCTGGGCACCTCGGTGGCCCGCCCGCTGATCGCCAAGCGCCAGGCCGAGATCGCCATCCAGGAGGGCGCTGACGCAGTGGCCCACGGCTGCACCGGCAAGGGCAACGACCAGGTGCGCTTCGAGCTGACGTTCATGGCCTTCGCGCCCCAGCTCAAGGTGATCGCGCCCTGGCGCGAGTGGAACATCAGCTCGCGCGAGGACGCGCTGGAGTACGCCGCCGAGTTCAACGTGCCCGTCACGGCCACGCTGAAGTCGATCTACAGCCGCGACCGCAACATCTGGCACATATCGCACGAGGGCGGCATCCTTGAGGATCCCTGGAACGAACCAGAGGAGGAGATGTACACGCTCAGCGCCTCGCCCGAGAGTGCGCCCGACACCCCCGAGTACGTCGAGATTCGCTTCGAGCAGGGCATCCCCGTCAGCATCGACGGCCAGAAGCTCGGGCCGGTGGCGATCATCGATCACCTGAACGCCCTGGGCGCGAAGCACGGCGTGGGCCGGATCGACCTGGTGGAGAACCGTCTGGTGGGCATGAAGAGCCACGGCGTGTACGAGACGCCCGGCGGCACGCTGCTGCGCGCGGCTCACCAGGGCCTGGAGCAGCTGACGCTCGACCGCGACACCATGCACTACAAGGACGTGGTGGCCCACCGCTACGCCGAGCTGGTCTACAACGGCCAGTGGTACACCCCGCTGCGCGAGGCGCTGCAGGTCTTCTTCACCGAGACCCAGCGCAACGTGACGGGCGACGTGCGCCTGAAGCTCTACAAGGGCAACGTCATCCTGGTTGGCCGCCGGGCCGAGAAGAGCCTCTACAACCCCGACATCGCCAGCTTCACCATGGGCGCGAGCTACAACCAGAAGGACGCCGAGGGCTTCATCCACCTGTTCGGCCTGCCGATCAAGGTCGGCGCGCTGGTCGAGGGCAAGTAGGCGCTACCATAGCTGCCAGCACGTTGGGGGGCTTTGCAAAGCCCCCCAACGTTCTTTCTTTTGGAAGGTCGACGGCGCTGTTCTGATGGCACGGCCAGAAGGAGTGCATATGCGGCTTACGGCAACCTGCACGATGTCGTTTGATGTGGCCTCGCCCACCCCCATGATCCTGATGCTCCGCCCGCGCAGCGGCCTCGGCCAGTGGGTCGTCGCCGAGCGCTACGAGCTGACGCCCTTCGCGCCGGTGGTGGAGTACACCGACGCCCACGGCAACCTCTGCCAGCGCATCACCGCGCTGCCGGGGCCGCTGGAGATCCGCACCCGCGTGGAGGCCGAGACCGCCGATCAGATCGATGTGCAGCCCGGCGCGCCCTTTGTGCCCGCCCAGGATCTGCCGCCGGATGCGCTCCAGTTCCTGCTGCCCAGCCGCTACTGCGAGTCGGACAAGCTGGGGGCGCTAGCCGCCGAGGTGGCGGGCGACGCCGCCCCCGGCTACGACCAGGCCGAGCGCATCTGCCGCTGGATCCACACCCAGGTCGCGTATCGCTACGGCGCCAGCGACGCCACCACATCCGCCGCCGACACCGCGCAGCAGCGCGTGGGCGTGTGCCGCGACTTCGCCCACCTGGGCATGGCGCTGTGCCGCGCGCTCAGCATCCCCGCCCGCATGGTGGTGGGCTACCTCCACCGGCTCGACCCCATGGACCTGCACGCGTGGTTCGAGGCCTACGTGGGCGGGCGCTGGTACACCTTCGACGCGACCCAGCCGGAGCCACGGGGCGGGCGAATTGTGATAGCCTATGGGCGTGACGCCGCCGATGTGGCGATGACCACCCAGTTTGGGCCTGCGACGCTCACGGCGATGCAGGTCTCTGTCTCAGGAGAGAATGAATGACCGCCCCTGCTGATATCGACTCGTTCCAGCTGGCCCCTGGTTTCCGCGCCAGCGCGGTGGCCTGCGGCCTGAAGACCAGCGGCGCGATGGCCGCCAGCTCGCTCGACATGGCGCTGGTGGCCGCCGACGGCCCCTGCGCCGCCGCTGGCCTGTTCACCACCAACCGCGTGAAGGCCGCCCCGGTGCTGTACGACCAGGAGACCCTGGCCGCCAACCCGGCGGGCATCCGCGCCGTGATCGCCAACGCGGGCAACGCCAACGCCGTGACCGGCGAGCAGGGCATGGCCGACGCCCGCCGCATGGCCGAGCTGGCCGCCTACGCCCTGCGCTGCCAGCCCGAGGATGTGCTGGTGCTCTCCACCGGCGTGATCGGCAGGCCGCTGCCGATGGACAAGGTGGCCCAGGGCATCGCCGAGGTCACGTCGCCGGTGGCCAACAAGGGCGCGGGCTTCGCGGCCCGCGCCGTGATGACCACCGACACCCGTCCCAAGATCGCGTCTGGCCAGTTCCAGGTGGCCGGGCAGGTTGTCACCGTCAGCGGCTTCGCCAAGGGCGCGGGCATGATCCACCCGAACATGGCCACCATGCTCTCGGTGATCACCACCGACGCGGCGATCGCGCCCGCGCTGCTTCAGGATGCGCTGGCCGGGGCCGTGGCTCGCAGCTTCAACCGGATCAGCGTGGATGGCGACATGAGCACCAACGACACCGTGCTGCTGCTGGCATCCGGCCTGGTGCCGGTGGGCGAGACGCCCGAGGCGCTGGCGCAGTTCGCCGAGGCGCTGGCCAGCGTGTGCGTGTCGCTAGCCAAGCAGATCGCAGGCGACGGCGAGGGCGCGACCCGCCTGATCGAGATCAGCGTCAGCGGGGCCGCCGACGAGGCCATGGCCCACACCGTGGCCGACTCGATCGCCCGCTCGCCGCTGGTGAAGACCGCCGTACACGGCGGCGACCCCAACTGGGGCCGCATCCTGGCCGCCGCAGGCTACAGCGGGGCCGAGATCGACCCGCAGCGCATCACGCTCAGCTTTGGGCCGCAGGGCCGCCAGATCACCGTGCTGCGCCAGGGCATGCCCGCCAGCTACGTCGAGCGCGAGGCCGCCGCGCTGTTCCGCGAAGACCCCGTGCTGATCAGCCTCGACCTGGGGCTGGGCCAGGCCGCCACCACCGTGTGGACCTGCGACTTCAGCAAGGAGTACGTGGAGATCAACGCGCACTACACGACCTGATATTTTCACCACGAAGACGCGAAGGCATGAAGGGAAAACCTGATACGCCTTCGCATCTTGCGCTCTAGCAACCGTAAAAGATTTTTTGCCTACCACCAAAACGCCGCTGTCATCTTTTGCAATTTGCCGTATGCCTGGCACTGCATAAGAACCCTATTGATGTGTCTGGTGTGCTTGGCGCTACGCCAAGCACACCAGGCACATCAGATGTAAGGTTCCTTGCTGCCGCAGGCGAAAAGAGACATCTTGGAGTCTTGGTGGTTATCTACAAAACGTTGGAGGAAAACCATGTGGGGAGGCCGATTCTCTGGCTCGCTCGATGAGCGCATGGCGCGCTTTCAGAACTCGTACCCGTTCGACTGGAAGCTTTGGGATGAGGACATCCGTGGCTCGCTCGCCTGGGCCAGGCAGCTGGCCGAGGCCAAGGTGATCACCCCCGAGGAGCGCGACGCGCTGCTGGCCGGGCTAGAGCAGGTGCGCGCCGAGTTCGCCGAGGGCCGCTTCCAGGCCCAGCCCAACGACGAGGACATCCATAGCGCCGTCGAGCGCCGCCTGGGCGAGCTGGCGGGCAGCGTGGCGGGCAAGCTGCACACCGGGCGCAGCCGCAACGACCAGGTGGCCACCGATGTGCGCCTGTGGGTGCTGGGCGCGATCGACCGCGTGGACGCCGCCGTGCGCCAGGTGCAGCAGGCGCTGCTGGCCCAGGCCGAGGCCGCAGGCGAGGCGCTGCTGCCGGGCTACACCCACCTCCAGCGCGCCCAGCCCATCCTGCTGTCGCACTGGCTGCTCATGTTCTTCTGGCCGCTCCAGCGCGACCGCGAGCGCCTGGCCGACTGCCGCAGGCGCGCCGCCGTGCTGCCGCTCGGCTCGGCGGCGCTGGCGGGCACCCCGCTGCGCATGGACCGTGGCGCGCTGGCCGCCGAGCTGGGCTTCGAGAACATCTCGCCCAACAGCCTGGATGGCGTGAGCGACCGCGACTTCGCCGCCGAGTTCCTGTTCAGCGCAGCCATGATCGGCATCCACCTCAGCCGCATCGCCGAGGACATGGTGATCTACAGCTCCAGCGAGTTTGGCTTTGTGACGCTGGATGACGCCTACTCCACCGGCTCCAGCATCATGCCGCAGAAGAAGAACCCCGACTCGATGGAGCTGACGCGCGGCAAGACGGGACGCCTGATCGGCGACCTGATCACGCTGCTGACGGTGCTGAAGGGCCTGCCATCCACCTACAACAAGGACATGCAGGAGGACAAGGAGCCGCTGTTCGACGCCGCCGACACCCTGGAGCTGACGCTGCCGGTGGTGGCCGGGGCCATCGCCACCGCCCGCTTCAACACCCAGAAGATGCGCGGCGCCATCGACGACGCCATGCTGGCCACTGACGTGGCCGACTACATGGTGGATCGCGGCGTGCCCTTCCGCGAGGCGCACAAGGTGGTGGGCCAGTTGGTGCGCGAGGCCGAGCAGCGCGGCGTGGGCCTCTCGGCACTGCCGCTGGAGGTGTACCAGGCCGCCCACCCCTCGCTAGGCGACGACATCCTGAGCATCTACGACCCCAGCCGCTCGGTTGCGGCCCGCACCGTGCCCGGCTCCACCGGCCCCGGCAGCGTGCGCGCCCAGGTGGCCCGCGCCAAGGCCGCGCTGAAGTAGGGCTAGGAAACAGGTTTTATCACCAAGGCTCCTAGGGTGGAAAAACTGCGGTATGGCATTGGGAAGCTGTAGGCAATGCTTGTAGCATGTGCCTCTCGCGCCCAATCACCGCACGAAAGCAGGGGTGGCGAGCAGATCGCCGCCCCTGCTTCTGCATCCACGCTTCCAAGGCAAAACGGGTGAGTCCGCCCTGATTCACATGGCCCGATGTTCAAACGTGTATACACCTCTATTCATCCTATGGATTGATTGTGCTTGGCGTTGACAAGCACAATCAATCCATAAAAAACGGTATCCCATGCTGCCGCAGGCCTTCAGCCGCTGGCTGAAGGACGCCCGCTGCAACAAAACGCGCGTGGCACTCGTCTTGAAGCATACAGAGAGGAGCGACGGACCAACCGGTAGCGAGGAGGAGAACGCCGCAATGAGACAGAACTGGATCGCTTGGCTCGCCAGGGGCCGTGTGCTGCGCCGCCCGATCGGGGTGCTGATGTTCGTGCTGGCCGTGATCGGCACCATCCTGCCGATCATGCCCACGTGGCCCTTCCTGATCCCCGCCATCGTGCTGCTGGGGCGGCGCGACCCCATGCTGCGCCACACCCACCTGATGCTGCGCCATGCCCTTCGCCGCATGCGCCGCGCCCGCGCCCGCTGGCTGCGCTCGCTGGGGCTGCGCGGCTCCGCCGAGTACGTGCGCGCCCGCCGCATGATCACCCCGATCATCCTGCAGGCCGAGCGCACATTCAGCGGCGGCACGGCGATAACCAGCCGTTAACCGCATCATAAAGCGCGAATAACGCGACCATGCTAGGCTCCCTGGTGTTTCCACCCGAACCCAAGGAGCTTTCTGGTATGTCTCGCATCCTCTCGCTGCGCGGAGTCGCGCTGGGCGCGCTGCTGCTGCTGGCGCTGCCCGCCATGCCCGCCGCCAGCGCCGACACCACACCCTACGTCACCCTGGAGGGCCGCGCCGTGCTGCCCGCCGACACCTTTGCGCCCGGCCCGCCCTCGGGCTTCGCGATCACCGGCAACACCAACGGGCGCAAGGCCCCCTTCGCCAGCCAGCCGGTGCAGGGCTTCAGCGCCGTGCTGCCCAACTGGGATGGCAACTGGCTGGCCATGGCCGACAACGGCTTCGGCAACAAGGCCAACAGCGCCGACTTCCGCCTGCGCTGGTACAGCGTGAAGACCGACTGGTCCACGGGCAGCGCCAGCGTGGCGGGCTACACCGAGCTGCGCGACCCCAGCCGCCTGGTGCCCTTCCCGATCGTGAACGGCGACCTCGACCGCGTGCTAACCGGCGGCGACTTCGACCCGGAGTCATTCCGCCAGCTGCCCGACGGCACGTTCTGGTATGGCGAGGAGTTTGGCCCCTACCTGCTGCACACCGACATGGCGGGCCGCCTGCTCGAAGCGCCCATCCCCACGCCCTACCCGGCGGCGCTCGCGCCCTTCGCCAAGGGCCTGCCCTTCATCCAGTCGCCGGACAACCCGGCGTTTCGCGGCATCGCCAAGGCCGAGGATCGCCTGAGGGCGGCCAACCTGCCCAGCAGCAAGGGCTTCGAGGGCATGGCCATGAGCAAGGACGGCAGCAAGCTCTACCCGCTGCTGGAGGGCGCGCTGATCGATGACCCCATCCGCACCCGCCTACTCATCCAGGAGTTCGATACGGCCAAGCGGCAGTACACCGGGCGCTACTGGTTCTACCCGCTGGCCGACGCGGCCAACGCCATCGGCGATATGACCGCGATCAACGACAGCGAGTTCCTGGTGATCGAGCGCGACAACGGCCAGGGCGCGGCGGCCACGTTCAAGCGCATCTACAGGGTCAACCTGGGCAGCTTCAACGCCGACGGTACGCTGAAGAAGGCCCTGGTGGCCGACCTGATGTCGATCACCGACGACCAGGGCCTGACCGCGCCCGAGGATGGATCGGTGGGCATGGGCCGCAGCTTCTCCTTCCCCTTCCAGACCATCGAGGATGTCTACCCGGTGGATGAGCGCACGCTGCTGGTGGTGGACGACAACAACTACCCCTTCAGCTCGGGCCGCCGCCCCGGCAAGGCCCCGGACGACAGCGAGTTCATCCTGCTGCGCCTGCCCGAGGCGCTGAGCCTCGACCGCTAGGCGCACAGCAGCAGAACGCGGCGCAGGGCGTATTTTTTGCCCTGCGCCGCGTTTTTGTTCTGTCTCCGTAGGGCGGCTTCCTCCACAGGGGTTTAAATCCCTCCCTCCCCGCCTTTTCGCGTCCACAATTATTTGCCGCTGTCCGCATAGAGGTGCGCTAAACGCCTGCGGCAGCGTGGAGCCTTTTCTTTTTATATGCACGATGCTTGGCGTTGCCAAGCATCGTGCATATAAGGTGGGGATGGGAAGAAGCGCAGAGATTACATGATCTGCTGGAGCTGCGCACGATAGGCAAATGCTGGAAGCATTGCCTACGGCACCCACGCCAAGGCCCCATCTCTCCCCTTGGAGCCTTGGTGTCTTGGTGGTAAAACGGTTCTCCCCTTCGCGCCTTCGTGGTTACGCATCCCCCAGCGGCTCATAGGGAGCGCCCAGCGCGTCGATCAGGAAGGCGTACTGCAGCGCATCCTCGCGCAGGTGATCGAAGCGGCCCGACGAGCCGAAGTGTCCGAAGCTCATGTTGGTCTTCAGCAGCACCAGGGTATCGCTGGTCTTCAGGGCGCGCAGCTTCGCGGCCATTTTGCTCGGCTCCACGTAGAGCACGCGCGGGTCATTCAGGCCAGATGTGAGCAGGATGTGCGGGTAGGCCTTGGCCTCCACATTGTCGTAGGGCGAGTACGAGCGCATGTAGGCGTAGAACTCGGGGTCGCCCGGGTTGCCCCACTCGTCGTACTCGGTCACGGTCAGCGGCAGGCTGGCGTCGCTCATGGTCGTCACCACATCCACGAACGGCACATCCGCGATCGCGGCGGCGAACAGGTCGGGGCGCATGTTCACCACGGCCCCGGCCAGCAGGCCGCCCGCGCTGCGGCCCTGCAGCGAGAGCTTGGCGGGCGCGGTGTAGCCCTGCGCCACCAGGTGCTCGGCGGCGGCGATGAAGTCGGTGAAGGTGTTGCGCTTGCGCAGCAGCTTGCCATCCTCATACCAGGCCCGCCCGCGCTCCGCGCCGCCCCGGATGTGGGCAATGGCGTAGATGAAGCCACGGTCCAGCAGGCTCACGCGCTTGGATGCGAAGCTCGGCTCGATGGTGATGCCGTAGGAGCCGTAGCCGTACAGGAGCGTGGGGTTTGCGCCGTCGCGGGCCAGGCCGCGCCGGTAGACCAGCGAGATCGGCACCTCGGCCCCGTCGGCGGCGCGGGCGGTGAGCCGCTCGCACACGTAGCGGCTGGCATCGTAGCCGCTGGGGATGGCCTCCTGCTTGCGCACCTGCCACGAGCGGTCGTCCATGCCGTAGTCCACCACCGATGCGGGCGTCACCAGCGAGCTGTAGGCGATGCGCAGCGTGGCCGTGGCGTACTCGGGGTTGGCGGTGGGCGAGACGGTGTAGACCGGCTCGGGGAAGGCGATGTCGTAGCGCTCGCCGCCGTTTGGCCACACGCGGATGCGGCGCAGGGCGTCCTCGCGCTCGTAGAGCACCAGGTGGTCGCGGAAGGCATCCACGCCCGTGAGGAACACATCGGCGCGGTTGGGCAGCAGCTCGCGCCAGCCCTCGGGGTCGCCGTCCACCGGCAGCTCCATCAGCCGGAAGTTCTGCGCATCCTCGTTGGTGACGATCAGAAAGCGCTGACCCTGGTGCTCCACCGTGTACTCCACGCCGCTCTGGCGCGGGCGGATGACGCGCAGCTCGGACTCGGGCTGGTCGGCGGGCAGGTAGCGCACCTCGGCGGTGCTATTGCTGCGCAGTTCTAGCAGCACGTAGGCCCCGCTGCGCGTGCGCTTCACCTCGGCGAAGTAGGCCTCATCCGGCTCGTGGTAGACCAGCACATCGCCCGCCGCGTCGTCGCCCACGGTGTGGCGGAACAGCTTGTAGGGGCGCTTGGCCGCATCCAGCACGGTGTAGAAGATCGTGCGGTTGTCGCTGGCCCAGGCCACGCCGTAGTAGGTGCGCGGCACCTGGCCCGCCAGCAGCTGGCCGCTGGCCAGATCCTTCACGCACAGGGTGTACTCCTCGTCGCCAGCGAAGTCCACCGAGTAGGCCAGCAGCCGCTGGTCGGGGCTGGGCGCGTACACGCCGATCTTGCAGAACTCGCGGCCCTCGGCCAGCTCGTTCTGGTCGAGCAGCACCTCCTCGGCAGCCTCGGGGCCACGCCTGCGGCAGTAGAGCGGGTACTCCCTGCCCGGCACGTAGCGGGTGTAGTACAGGAACTCGCCGCGCCGCTCGGGCACCGAGCTGTCGTCCTCTTGGATGCGGGCGCGCATCTCTTGGTAGAGCTGCTCCTGGAGCGGGCGGGTGTGGGCCAGCGCGGCCTCCAGGTAGGCGTTCTCGGCCTCCAGATAGGCGATCAGGTCGGGGCTGGTCTTCTCGCGCATCCAGTCGTAGTTATCGATGCGGGTCTCGCCGTGCTGGGTGATCGCGTGCGGGATCAGCTTGGCCACCGGCGGCTGGGGATTCTGTGCCATAGAAAAGCGCTCCTTCTGCGGAAACTATCGCCCCATTATCGCACGAGGCCGGCCAGCCGCCATCGGGCGGGGTGCGGAGGGGAGACCGTTTTACCACCAAGGCGCGAAGGCACGAAGGGAACAAAAAAGACGAATACCACGAAGGCGCGAAGGGGAGAAACGTTTACCACCAAGACACCAAGGAACAAAGGGATGCATACCACAAAGGCGCGAAGAGGATAAGAAAAAGCTGTTTTACCACCAAGACGCCAAGAAAAAATATGTCTTGAAACGATGATCGCGGCGCATCTGCGCCCTTGGAGCCTTGGCGTCTTGGTGGTAGATACATGCGCTAGGCCAGGAACTGCTCGACCAGCCGCGCGAAGGTATCCGGCTGCTCCATGCTGATCATGTGGGCCGCGCCCACCACCTCCTCGTAGCGCGCATTGCCGATATGCTGCGCCACCAGCTTGGCGATAGTGCGGAACTCGGCCTGGTCGTGCGTGCCGACCATCACCAGGGTGGGCTGGCTAATGTCTCCCAGCCGCGTGATCGCGGGCGGCTCCAGATCCAGCGCCTCCTCGCCATCGGCGGGCGGCAGCACAAAGGCCAGGCGCTGCATCTCGGCCACCTTGGCGCGGATATCGGGCGGCACCGCACCCGCGTCGCGGCCCACGCCATCCACCCACATGCGCATGTTCAGCTCCACCGCGCCATCCACATCGTCGGCAGCCAGCAGCGCGTTCTCCTGCGCGAAGAACTCGCGCATCGCAGGCGTCTCGAACACGTAGCCGCCCAGCGCGGGCGCCACCAGCACCAGCCGCGAGACCAGCTCGGGGTGGGCCAAGGTCAGGTCCAGCGCCACCGCCCCGCCGAACGAGGCACCCACCACATCGGCGCAGGCCACACCCAGCGAGCGCAGCAGCTCGGCCATGTCGTCGTGGAAGGTGAATGTGCCGGGGGCGTGGGCCGACAGGCCAAAGCCGCGCATGTCGCAGCGGATGACGCGGCGGCTGTCGGCCCAGCGCGCGGCCTGCGCATCCCACATACGGCTGTCGGCCACCCCGGCGTGGATGAGCAGCAGCGGCTCGCCCTGGCCGCTCACCTCGAAGAAGATCTGCGCCCCGCTGATCGGCGCGTAGCCCTGGATAGGCTCAGATGTCACAGGCATGCCTTTCGATAAAAGAGAAAAGGGGAAGTCGGGCCATTATAGCGGGCGGGGCGCGATCATCCATCGGCCATTGTGTTGGGATGTCGCCCGCATCGAACGCCGTAGGGGGCGGTCTCATGTCCGCCCACGATGCGGGCACCGTGCCGCGCCGTGAACGCCATGTATTTCATCGATGTAGGGGTGGATCTTGTGTCCGCCCACGATGTAATTCATCGCGTGCATCGCACCGCGTGGGATCGTTCCACCACCGCGTGGGATTGTTCCATCACCGCGTGAGATCGTTCCATCACCGCGTGAGATCGTTCCACCACCGCCACAGATCGTTCCACCACCGCCACAGATCGTTCCACCACCACCGCAGATCGTTCCACCACCACCGCAGATCGTTCCACCACCACCGCAGATCGTTCCACCACCACCGCAGATCGTTCCACCACCACCGCAGATCGTTCCACCACCACCGCAGATCGTTCCACCACCACCGCAGATCGTTCCACCACCACCGCAGATCGTTCCACCACCACCGCAGATCGTTCCACCACCACCGCAGATCGTTCCACCACCACCGCAGATCGTTCCACCACCACCGCAGATCGTTCCACCACCACCGCAGATCGTTCCACCACCACCACAGATCGTTCCACCACCACCGCAGATCGTTCCACCACCACCGCAGATCGTTCCACCACCACCACAGATCGTTCCAACCACCGCCACAAAAAGGCGGGGCGGCATCGTGCCGCCCCGCCCCATCCAGCGTGCCCACGCCCTAGCCAGCCAGCTCGAACACCCCGGCAGCCCCCATGCCGCCGCCCACGCACATCGTCACCATGCCGTAGCGCCCGCCGCGCCGCCGCAGCTCGGCCAGCAGCTGCACGGTCAGCTTGGCCCCGCTGCAGCCCAGCGGGTGGCCCAGCGCGATCGCGCCGCCGTTCACGTTCACCTTCTCCGGGTCCAGCTCCAGCCCGCGCATCACCGCCAGCGACTGGGCGGCGAAGGCCTCGTTCAGCTCGATCAGATCAAGCTCCTGCGCCGAGATCCCAGCCAGCTCCAGCGCCTTGGGCACGGCGGCCAGCGGCCCGATGCCCATCAGCTCGGGGGGCACGCCGCCCACCGCGAACGAGACGAAGCGGGCCAGCGGCACGAGGCCCAGCGCCTCGGCCCGCTGGCGCGACATCAGCAGCAGCGCCGCCGCGCCGTCGCTAGTCTGCGAGGCGTTGCCCGCCGTCACCGTGCCGCCTGCGGCGAACACCGGGCGCAGCTTGGCCAGCGCCTCGGCGCTGGTATCGCGGCGCGGCCCCTCATCGGTGTCGAACACGCCCGACTCGCGGCGGCGCTCGCCGCCCTCGAACCAGACCCGCTCCACCTCCACCGGCGCGATCTCGTCGCGAAACAGCCCGGCCTCGATCGCCGCCAGCGCCCGCTGGTGCGAGCGCAGCGCGAAGGCATCCTGATCCTCGCGGCTCACGCCATACTTCTTGGCCACGTTCTCGGCGGTCAGGCCCATGCCCAGGTACACATCCGGCGTCACCTCGGCCAGCTCGGGGTTGGGCGTATAGTTGAAGCCGGTCATCGGCACCTGGCTCATGCTCTCGGCCCCGCCCGCCAGCATCACCTCGGCCTGCCCGGTCATGATCTGGTTGGCGGCCAGCGCGATGGTCTGCAGACCCGAGGCGCAGAAGCGGTTCACCGTCTGGCCGGGCACCTCGTGGGGCAGGCCCGCCCGCAGCGCCGCGATCCGGCCCAGGTTGAGGCCCTGCGCGGCCTCGGGCATGGCGCAGCCCATCATCACATCGTCGATCTGCTTGGGGTCCAGCCCCGGCGCGCGGCGCAGCGCCTCGCGGATGGCGGCAGCGGCAATATCGGCGGGGTGGGTATCGCGCAGCGCGCCCCGGCCAGCCTTGGCCACGGCGGTGCGGGCGGCAGAAACAATCACAGCTTCACGCATTGGTGTGCTCCTCTAGTTGCGCAGCGGCTTGCCGTTCTGAAGCATGGCCATGATCCGCTCCAGCGTCCTCGGCTCGCATGCCAGCCGCATGAACGACTCGACCTCCATGTCGAGAATGTACTGCTCCGTCACCCACTGCGGGCTGGTGAAATCGCCCCCGGCCAGCACCCAGGTCAGCGCGGTGGCCAGCTTCTGGTCGTACTCGCTGATATAGCCCGCCACCACCATCTGGTGGATGTTGCTGGCGGCGGCGGCCACGGCCCTGCGGCCCACGGCGTAGATCGGCGCGGGGGCGGGCGGCGCGTAGCCCTCGGCGGCCATGCGCAGCACCTCGCGCTTGGCCTCACCGATCAGGTGCTCGCGGTTCATCACCACGCGGTCGCCCTGCACCAGGAAGCCCATGGCGCGGGCCTGCTCGGCGCTCTCCGAGACCTTGGCCAGGGCGATAGTCTCGAACACCTGCTGGAACAGCGGCAGCGGGTCGACCTGCTCGCTGGCCTGCATCACCGGGGTGAGCACGCGGCGCAGCAGCTCCTTGCACCCTCCGGCGGCGGGGATGAGGCCCACGCCCAGCTCGACCTGGCCGATGTAGCTCTCGGCGGCGGCCACGCGGCGCGCGGCGGCCATGGCCACCTCGGCGCCGCCGCCCAGCACGCGGCCATAGGGCGCGGCCACCACCGGCTTGGGCGCGAAGCGCAGCGCCTGCATCAGCCGCTGGTTGGATGTGACCAGCTCGCGCAGCGCGTCCACCTGGCCCGCCATCGCGCTCATGCCAACCATGGAGATGTTCGCGCCCACGCAGAAGTTCTCGGCCTGGTTGCCCACCACCATGCCCACGTAGGCTGGGTCGCCCAGCAGCTCCAGGGCGCGGAAGCCCATCTCCACGATCAGCGGGTCGAGCGAGTTCATCTTCGAGTGGAACTCGAAGCACAGCACGCCATCGCCCAGATCCAGCACGCTGGCGCTCTCGTTGGCGGCCAGCTCGTGGCCCTGCGCTCGCAGCGTGGCCAGCTCGATCACGCGCGCGTCGTGCGGCAGCGGCTCGTAGGCGCGGTGGGCCGGGCTGTAGACAGCGGTGGCGCGCCCGCCCTCGCGGCGGTAGAGCGACTCGCCGCCCTGCTCCAGCAGCGCCTCCACCCACGGCGCAAGCGCGATGCCCAGCTGGCGCATCTGGTCGGCGGTGGCGCGCAGGCCCAGCGTGTCCCACAGCTCGAACGGCCCCTGGCGCACGCCGAAGCCCCAGCGCATGGCGCTGTCCACATCCGCCAGGCTCTCGCTGATCTCGGGGATGCGGCGGGCGGCGTAGGCCAGCGTGCGCAGCGTGGTGTCGCGGATGAACTCGCCCGCGCGGTCGCCCGCCGCGTTGGCCATCAGGAAGCGCATGCGCTCGCCTAGGTCGTCGATCTTGCGGGCCTTGCCCACCAGATCGAAGCGCACCTTGGTGGGCGGCTGGTACTCCAGCGTCTGCAGGTTCAGCGGCCAGAACTCCTTGCCGCGCTCGCTGCGGTGCTGCTTGTAGAAGCCGCCGCCCGCCTTGTTGCCCAGCAGCTTGCGCTCAAGCATGGCGTGCACCAGATCGGGCGTGGCGAACACCTCGCGCTCCTCGTCCTCGGGGGCGGCCTGGTGCAGGTTCTCGTTTACGTGGGCCGACACATCCAGCCCCACGAGGTCAACCAGCCGAAAGGTGGCGGTCTTGGGGTTGCCGATCAGCGGGCCGGTGAGGTTGTCGACCTCCTCTACGCTGTAGCCGCGCTCCAGGGCATAGCGCAGCCGCACCTGGCCCAGGTACGAGCCGATCCGGTTGGCGATAAAGTTGGGGCGGTCGTTGGCCAGCACCACGCCCTTGCCCAACACATCCTCGGCGAAGGCGCGGAACTGCGCGACCACCTCGGGCAAGGTGTCGGGGGTGGGGATGAGCTCCAGCAGGTAGAGGTAGCGGGGCGGGTTGAAGAAGTGGCTGCCCAGGAAGTGCTGGCGGAACTCGGGCGAGCGGCCCTCGGCCAGCGCGGCGATCGGGATGCCGCTGGTGTTGGATGAGATGATGCTGCCAGGCCTGCGCACCTGCTCGATCTGCTGCATCAGGGCGCGCTTCGGCTCGATCTGCTCGACAATCGCCTCGACGATCCAGTCGGCATCGGCGATCAGGCCGATGTCATCTGCCGTGTTGCCCAGGGTGATGCGCTGGGCCAGATCGGCGGTGAACAGCGCGGCGGGGCGGGCCTTGCGCATACGCTCGAAGCCGGCCTGCACCAGCCGGTTGCGCACCGCCCGCGCGTCGAGCGCCAGGCCCCTGGCCTGCTCGTCGGGGGTGAGCGTAGCCGGGGGCGCATCCAGCAGCACCACATGCAGCCCAGCGTTGGCGGCGTGCGCCGCGATCGCCGCGCCCATGGTGCCTGCGCCAATCACTGCGACCTTACGAATGGCATGAGTCATCATCGATCTCCTGTCACGCGGGTACGTGGCGTTATGATACCATTTTCACAGCCGGGACGCATGGATTATGCAGCAAAGCTCTTTGCAAAATCTTTGGGCAGCTGCGCGACCAGATTCCTCACAGCAGCGATGATTCAGCCCTGTGTGCTACACGAACTGCTAGTATGGGGCATAGGTCTCACGGTATTTAAAAAAAGAGCAGTTCTCTCTGGCCCCAACCTATGCTATACTAGCGCTTGCATTCTGCATACGCTCACGAATCCAGCCAACCGAACTCAATAGTTGTTAGGAAAAGCCCACGCCGGAAGAGCGATCAACGACGATCAGACACGAGGTAGCCGCCTACGGCATCGCCACGCGGGCTGCGGGGCACGATTCCGCAGAAAAGGTGTACGGGTGGCGTGTCTGCTACTGCAAGCCGCCAAAGTCCCTCTGCTTATCCTTGGCCAAACCTAACAAAAGGAGCAGAATCGGTATGGCATCACCCCCCCTCGCAACCAGTGGTACTCGGCCGCAATGCCCTATACCGCCCAAAATCACCCCCACGAATCTCCTAACAAGAATAGAGCGTTTGACACGCTTTTGTTTCCATTCTGTCATATTGTAGGCATACCTTATCGCGTATTGTTTAGTGGTTGCGTGTATAGGCCCCGCTTCATGCAAGCGCAGATATAGTAGGTAGCTATGTCAATACGCACGAAACTCTTTCTGGCATTCACCGTCCAGATTGTCCTCCTCATCTTGATCGCCGCAGTCATTGGCCTTCAGCTGACCAGCGCCCAGACCGAGGTCGCCAAGCTCAACCAGGATGCGGTGCCGTCACTCATCCAGATCAACGAGATCAGCCTCTACATCGAGCAGTACCGTGTCGCCGAGACCTTCCACCTAGCGCTCACCGACGACGCGGCCATGGATGTCGTCGAGCGCGACATGGCCCAGCTGGAGAGCAAGATCGATGAGGCGCTGAAAGCCTACCAGCCCTACGCCGAGGGCGACCAGCAGGAGAAAGACGCGCTGGATGACCTGAATGTGTGGTGGCCCCGACTCGTGCACGAGACCAAAGAGAATTTTTTGCCGGCAAGCCGCGAGAACAATCTTGAGCAGTCGATCCAGGTCTACAACGACTCGCAGACCTACTACTGGAGCCTCGAGAATATGATCGACCGGCTGACCAAGAGCAACCGCGAGCAGGCCAGCGCCGCCGCCGCTTCCACCCAGGAGTCGACCAACATCGTGCAGCGCACCATGCTGGCGGCCATCCTGGCAGGCATCCTGATCGCAGCCGTGGCAGGGATCGTGCTGACACGCTCGATCACCAACAACCTGCGCGAGGTGATGAGCGCGGCCTCCGCCGTCGCCCACGGCGACCTGGATCAGCAGCTGGCCATCCGCGGCCACGACGAGATCAGCCAGCTGGCGTCGAGCTTCAACACCATGGTCACGGCGCTGCAGATCGCCGCCGAGGACCGCAAGGCCTACCAGCAGACCCTTGAGCAGCGCGTGACCGAGCGCACCGCCGAGCTAAAGGAGGCCATGGGCGAGCTGCGCGCATCCAGCGAGGCCCGCGAGGCCCTGCTGGAGACCGTGCGGGCGCTCTCGTGCCCGCTCATCCCGGTGCAGGAAGAGGTGCTGGTGCTGCCGCTGATCGGCCTGATCGACGCCGAGCGAACCCAGATGCTGATCGACTCGCTGCTGCACACGGTGGAGGAAAAGCGCACCCGCGCCGTGATCGTGGATGTGACGGGCGTGCCGGTGATCGACTCGTACGTGGCCTCGGCGCTGCTGCGGGTCACGGCTATGCTCAAGCTGCTGGGCACGCGCTGCATCCTAGTGGGGCTGCGGCCCGAGCTAGCGCAGACCATCGTGGCGCTTGGGGTCGATCTGTCATCGCTTACCACGCAGGCAAACTTGCAATTGGGGTTACACTATGTGTCACGGATCTTGCGCTAGAGGTAGGCGAGCATGGACAAACCAGGGTTCTACAAGGGCAGGCACTACAGCACATACACCGAGCATATCGCAACGCTGGCGCAGCAGGGCCAGTACAACGAGCTAGAGAACCTGCTGCTGCACCTGATCGGCTCGGTCGAGGCCGAAAACCACCACATCCAGCACGGCGTCGTCTCGTGGCCATACGACCTGCTGGGGCTGCTCTACCAAAACGCCCAGTCGTACACCAAAGAGATCGCCATCTACGAGCGCTATGCCCGCCAGCCCTACACGCTCGACCGCATGTTCTTCGAGACGCGGCTGGCGCGGGCGCGCGGCAGCCTGTGCGCGTAGCGGCGGCAGGTGGCCGCTGGGCACACCCGCGCCCTGATCTATAATAGCGCAGCACCGCCACGTCGAAACAGCTGAGGCACTATGCTGCACGAATATAGCATCCGGGCATCCGGGACATGTGGGCAGGAGACAATCGCGATCAGCCAGCGCAGCGAGGGCCAGCACCCTTTTGTGGCCTGGCACGGCATCACCGCCGTCAACCGCTTCTGGTTCTGGGATGTGCTGTGGCCGAGGGGCGCGGTCTACCTGACCGGGCTGCCGGGCCACGGGCCAATAGGCCCGCTGCCGCCGGGCCAGGCCGAAAGCTGGACGCCCGAGCACTTTATCGACTGCGGGGTGGACACGCTGCGGCAGCTGGCCGAGGGGCGACCCGCCACCATCATCGGGCACTCCACCGGCGGCATGATCGCGCTGGGCATCGCCCAGAAGGCCCCCGAGCTGGTCGCGCGGCTCATCCTCATTTCCCCAGTGGTGTGGCACGACCTGCGCGGGATCGTGTGGCTGTGGCAGCGCTGCGCCTTCTCGCCCGCGCTGCTGCGCCAGGTGGTGCGCGCCTCGCTTGGGGCTGGGCGGGCCAGCTACCTGGCCTTTATGGGCGCGCTGAACGCCTTCATCGCCGACCGGCGCGGCTTCTACGGCAACTGGAAGATCAGCCGCACCGTGGCCCACGGCTATGAGCACATGCGCAGCACCCCGCTTGAGGGGATAGCGGGCACCACCCGCGTGCTCTGCCAGGCCGACATGCGCCCAATCGTTGGGCAGAACCCCACTAGCATCCCCACCCTGATCATCCACGGCGACCGCGACCCAATCATCCCGCTGGCGCAGTCGCGGTGGCTGGCCCAGCGCCTACCCAACGCCGAGCTACACGTGGCCCACAGGGCTGGCCACCTGCCCTACGCCGAGCAGGAGGACAGCATCAACGCCGCCGTGGCGCGCTGGTTGGATGCGCACCCGCTGGCCTAGGCCTCGCCCTGCTGCTTGCGCAGCCGCTTGACGCAGCGCTCGCACAGCATGGCGCGGTTGCTGGCCGCCCAGCGGTCGCCGCCGCGCTTGGGCAGCAGCACATGGCACACGCGCGGGTGGCGGCTGCGGCTGCCGCACTGCTCGCAGCGCCCGCGCGAGCGCGCCCAGATGCGGTAGTCCAGCAGCATGGTCCAGGGCGTGTCCATGGCCAGATGCAGCGTGAGGCCCAGAGCCACCGGCGCGAGCGCCTGCGGGGCCACGCGCGCGCCCGCCCACACCAGCGGCAGCGTGAGCGGCGCGCGGTGCGCCGCCGAGCGCAGCGAGCCGTAGCGCGGGCGGGTGTCGCCGGGGCGGGGCCTGCCGCCACGCCGCCGGTCGTAGCGCAGCGCGCCCAGCAGGCTCAGATCGCCGCTGCGCGAGGCGTACAGCGCGTAGTGGTCGAGGTCGATGGCCACGCCCGCGATCGCGACCAGCCCGGCCTTCACAGGGCTGCGACGATAGACCAGTGCGCCCAGCAGGGCCGAGGCCAGCAGGTGGGTGTGAAAACGCATGCGAGAACTTTCTGGCGTTATGCCCTATAATACGCCCCATGGTACGAAAAGATTTTATTCTCCGCATGATCGAGTCGCTGGCCGCCACCATCCACCAGCTGGTGGGGCTGCGCACCGAGCGCGATTTCGACGCGGCGCTGGCGCTGCTGGATGAGACCTACAAGCGGCTGGTGGGGCTGGATGGCGATCTGCTGCGCGGGGCGAGCCAAGAGGCGCTGCCCGACCTGCTCTCGTTCGCAGGCGAGCTGGATGCGGCGCGGGCGGTGGCCGCCGCCGAGCTGCTGAAGGAGGAGGGCGACATCCGCGCCGAGATGGGGCGCGACGATCTGGCGTTCAACTGCTACGACCGCGCGGTGCTGCTCTACCTGGCCCTGCTCGACCGCCACGGGCCGATGCTGCTGGAGGGGCGGCTCGACCGCGCCGACGCCGCCGCCGCCGCGCTGGGCACATACGAGATGCCCGCCGAGGCCGGGCAGCGGCTGTTCAGCTACTACCGCCACACCCACCGCTACGCCGACGCCGAGACCTGGCTGCTGCGCACCCTGGCCGCATCCGGCGACGACCGCGCGCTGCTGGCCGAGGGCGCGGCCTTCTTCGAGGGGCTGCTGCGCCGCACCGACCGCGAGCTGAGCGCGGGCGGCACCACACGCGAGGATGCCGAGGACACCCTGGCCGAGCTGCGAGGGCGGCTGGTGGGCTAGAACAGAAACCGCGCCAGGTGAAAGGACTCGATCGCCTGGAAGCCCAGCGCCCGGTAGGTGTGGCGGGCGGGCAGGTTCTCCTCTAGCACCATCAGGAACACGCGCGGCGCAAGCGCAAACGCGGCCTGGGTCAGCGCCGCCGTAGCGGCCTTGGCGTAGCCGCGCCGTCGGAAGTCGGGGTGCGTGGCCACATGCCCGATCTCGATCACGTCGGGCGTGGCAAAGTGGGTGGCGGCCATGGCCACCAGCCGCTCGCCCTCGAAGCAGCCGAAGGCCGGGCCAAGGCCCAGCGTGCTCTCGTGCCAGACGGTGAGGCCCGCCGCCTCGGCCAGCGCGCTCATGGCGGGCAGATCGGCCTGCCCCAGGCGGCGCGCGGGCGGGCCATCGGGCATACGCAGCGTGTCTGGCTCCACTCCCATCTGGTACTCCACCTCGCTATCCACCAGCGTGGCGAAGCTGCGCACCTGGCGGAAGCGATCCTCGGGCAGCAGCGCCATCACTGGGCGGTCGCGCAGCTGGGGGTTGCGGGCCACCAGATTCTCAAGCAGCTGCTGCGCCACCGATGGGTAGGCGGCGGCAAAGATAAAGTTGGGGGTCGGCAGGTCGCGGTAGGTCGAGGCCACGCCCACAATCTCCTCGTGGTGCTGCGCCACCAGCACATCGCACGACTGGCGCAGCTGGGAGATGTTAGAGAGCAGCAGGGCGTTGCGGTAGGGTGAGCGCCGCAGGTAGGCGAATGTCGGCGTCAGCAGCTCGGGGGTCAGCGCGCAGATCTCCATAGGCCCTCCGCCAGACTCGGCACGGGCAGCGCTGGCCCCACAACACCGGGGCCAGCGCCGCAGCATTTCTAGAACACCAGCTTGGCCAGCTTCAGGATGCCCTGATCCCAGGGCACACGGTGCGAGACGCCCTTGGCGTTCTCGAACTTCTGCAGGTTGGCGATGTACCACTCGTAGTTGCGCACCATGGCCTGCTTGTTCGAGTACTGCGGCTTGTAGCCCAGCACGCGCTCGGCCTTCTCGATCGACACAAACGAGTCGGTCGAGGCGGTCTCGTAGACCCACTTGTACAGCGGCGAGAGGTGCAGCAGCTCAAGGAAGCGCAGCGTCCAGATCAGCGGGGCGGCGGGGAAGGGCAGGATCTTCTTGCCGAAGCCAGCGCGGTCGAGCACGGCCTGGTAGTCCTCCTGCATGGTGGTGTACTCCTTCGCGCCGATGTTGAAGGTGTCGTTCACCACCTCGCGGTCGAGCGAGGCGCACAGGTAGATTGCCTGGCACAGATCCTCGACATCCAGCAGCTGGTAGCGATTCTTGCCGCTGCCGATCATCGGGAAGTTCTTGCCATCCTTGGCCCAGTCGTAGAACAGCGCGAACACCCCCAGGCGCTCCGGCCCGACGAACGACTTGGGGCGCACGATCGGCACGCACAGGCCCTTGGAGCGGTACTGCTTGCAGACCTCCTCGGCCTGCACCTTGGCGATGCCGTAGGGGCCGACGCCGTCCAGCCGGTCGTCCTCTAGCAGCGGGTGGTGGTCGGGGATGCCGTACACCGCCGTCGAGGAGACCTGGATCATGCGGTCGACCTTGTTGTCGAGCGCCGACTGAAGCACGTTGCGCGTGCCGTCGATATCGGTCGAGAAGATGTCCTCGGCCTTGTAGAGCGGCAGCGCCGCAGCGGTGTGGATGACGATGTCCGCGCCCTTGGTGGCCTGGTCAACCGCCGCGCGGTCGCGGATATCGCCCTTCACAAACGTCACCTTGTCAAGCTCGGGGTAGTCGAAATCGGCGATGTCGAGGATCACGACTTTGTGGCCGCGCTCAAGCAGGTAGCGGGCCATATTGATGCCCAGAAAGCCCGAGCCGCCGGTAATCATAAAGGTTTTTGATTCCATGTTTTCCACTCTATATGCTGTGCGCCGATCGCTGGCGCAGCCGAGAAACACGCGGGTATGCCGCGAAACCACCGGACATTATAGCCTATCTTGGCGGGGGCATTTCAAAATGAGCAACCAACGCTAGAGGCTATGCGTTCTTTCGTCACCGAAGATTCTTTACCACGAAGACGCGAAGGTCATATCACTTTTCTCTTCACATCTTCATGCCTTCGTGGGTATTGGCCCCTTTTGTCGCCTTGGAGTCTTGGAGTCTTGGTGGTGAAAATGTTCTGCCGAGACGAGAAGGCATCGCCCCTGCTACCAGCGCCCCGCCACGGCCACCACATCGCCGCTCAGCGGGTAACGTTTGTCGGGGTCGCTAAACATCTCGCCGATCCACTCCTCCAGCTGGCGCGTGGCCTCGGCATGGATCGCCTCGGGGGTCTCCCAGTCGGAGCTGAACATGCGCGCCTCGATGATGTCGGCCATGCGCCGCACCGAGAGCGGCTGGCGCTCGTAGGTGGCCAGCGTCACCGGCTCGGCACGCGCCCCCAGCTGCCGCAGGTCGGCCACGATCACGTCGTCGGTGATCCAGCGCGGGCCTTTCTGCTCGGTGTACATGCCCATCTCGTGCAGCAGGGCGACCCAGTGGGTGCGCACCTGGCGGGGCGGGGTCTCGTCGCCGCCGTTCTCTGGCCCATCGTAGGCCGAGAGGAACACGCCGCCCGGGCGCAGCACCCGCCGCACCTCGCGCAGCACCTCGCGGCGGTCGTCGACCAGATGCAGCACGTGGAAGGCGTACACCACATCGAACGAGGCGTCGGCAAAGGGCAGGCGCATCGCGTCGCCCAGCGCCAGCACCGGGGTGGGCGCGTCGGCAGCCTTCTCGCCCAGGCGCGCCAGCATCCCGCGCGAGATGTCCACGCCCACAAAGCGGTCGCCGGCCTGGATGAAGGGCAGCGCGATCCTGCCCGTGCCGACCCCGATCTCAAGGATCGTGCTGCTCGCCGTGGCCCCGGTGTAGGCCAGAATCCCCGCGCGGATGCGCTCGGCGGTGCCGGGGGCGTAGCCGCGGGTCTCGTCGTAGAAGGCCACCGCTCGGTCAAAAGACACGCCAGGCATAGGTCACCTCCACCTCATCAGAAGAGATTCCTCCAGCGGGCGGGCAGGGCGGCTGGGGCTTGCGGGCTAGCTCGAAGCGCGCCCCAGCAGCTCGGCGGCCACGCGCTGGCCGATCTCCACCGCAAAGTTGGTGCCGCGATCCCAGGGGTAGACCTGGCTCATGCTGGCCCAGTAGAGGCCGGGCAGCGGCGTGGCCAGCGGCGGCACGTTCTTCGAGTGGTTGACAGTGACGATCGGCTGGGCGTACGGCTCGCGGTGCACCCACACCTTGCGCACCCAGCCGCGCTCGAAGGCCGGGTTCACCCGCTTCAGCGCGGGCGTGAAGCGATCCAGCAGCTCGTCCTCGCTCAGGCGGAAGTACTCGTGGCCTGGCTCGAGGTAGTCGCCGCAGTAGACCAGGTGGTCGCCGCCGTAGTGCTCCGGCTCGATAAAGTTGGTGTGCTCCACCAGCGAGAGAAACGGGGCCTCGCTCTTCAGCATATTGATCCAGTAGATCCCGCCGGTGAGCGGCTTGGTGAGCGCCAGGGTCATCACCACCGCGCCCATGGAGCGCAGGTTGGTGAGCTGTCCCAGGTAGTCGGGCGGCAGCTGGGGGGCCAGCTTGGACAGCAGCGTGGGCGAGCCGGTGACGATCACGCGGTCGACATCCTGCTCGGCCAGGCCGCGCGCGCGCACCCGCCAGCCGCCGCCAGGCAGCGGCTCCAGCGCCTCTACCGGCGTGCCCAGCGTCACCTGCACGCCCTGCCGCTGCACGTGGGCCAGCAGGCCATCCACGAAGCCCTGGAAGCCGCCCTTGTAGTAGCCCAGCTTGAAGCTGCGCGTCTTCATGCGCGCCCACAGCCAGGCCATGTTCACCTGATCGACATAGGGGCCAAACTTGCCCTCCAGCATCGGTCGCCAGATCGTCTCGTAGACGGCCTTGCCCGCCCACTTGCGGGTCCACTCGGCGGCGGTCACCTGCTCCAGCCCGCGCCAGTTGTTCGTCACGAACTTCAGGTACGCGCCGGTCATGCCGAAGCGGATGCGGTCGAGGAAGGGCATGCCGGGGAAGCTCAGGATGGGCAGCACGCCATCCAGCGCGTAGGCCCGCCCGTTCCACCACTGGCCCGAGACCGGGCCGCGGAAGAACAGCGCGTCCTCCAGCCCGATCTCCTTGGTCAGGTCGATGATCGCCTTGTCGGTGGTGAAGATGTGGTGGTAGAAGCGCTCCAGCGGCCACTCCCAGCGCTCGTCGCGGAAGCCCGAGGCTAGGCCGCCAGCCACCCCGGCGGCCTCCACCACCGACACGCTATGGCCAGCCTTGGCCAGCTCGTTTGCTGCGGCTAGGCCAGCGATGCCCGCGCCGACAATCAGAATCTTCATAGAAGCCCCATCATCTATCAGCTGGCTGCGCAGCAAGAAGCGCAGCAGTTAGGAAGAATGCTCAGAAGCCTGCATGGCACGGCGCTCCTCGACGGCGCGGTCCATATCCTTCCAGCCCACCTGCTCGACAAACATGTAGAACGCGCCCAGCAGCGTGATCGGCAGCCAGAGCGCCACGTGCAGCACCAGCGTGTAGCCCGTGGCCAGCGCCTTGGGCACGCCATAGGTGCCTAGGATGGCGATGCCAGGCGCATCGAAGGTGCCCACATAGCCGGGGGTGGATGGCAGCGTGGTGGCCAGATTCACCACCGCCGTCATCAGCATCAGCACGTAGAACGGCGCGTGGAAGCCCGGGAAGGCAAAGGCCACCAGCCAGTACTTGGTGGTCTCGGTCAGCCAGATCAGCGTGGAGGTGAGGAAGATGAAGAATAGGTCGCGCGGGCTGCGCAGCGACTGGAGGCCCTCGATAAACTTGTCGAACACGCCGTGGAAGGCCTCGCGCAGGCGCGCGGGCACCACGCGATCGACAAACCAGCCGTACACCCGCTTCATGCGCTGGGGGCGGGCGGCCAGCGCCAAAAACACCAGCAGCGCCCCAATGAAGACCACGCTGAACACCGTGACAAGCTGGGTGTAGATCGGGTCCAGCTCGATGAACGGCAGGGTGACAAACACGAACAGCAGCATCACCAGGCCGTCGAACAGCCGCTCCAGCACCACCGTGGCCAGGCTGGCGCTCACCGGCACACCCTCTTTGCGGCGCAGCACATAGGATCGCAGCACCTCGCCGGCGCGGGCGGGGTAGATGTTGTTGCCCATGTAGCCGATCACCACCACCGGGAACAGGCGGCGGATGGGCACCGGCGCGATGTGGCGCAGCATATAGTGCCAGCGCCAGGTGCGCACCCACACCGCCACAAAGTAGATCGCCACGCCTGGGATGATCCACCAGTAGTTGGCGTGGCTCAGAGTCTCCCAGAAATGCTGCAGATCAAGGCCGCGCAGCGCCAGCCACATAAAGACGGCGCTGATCACAACGCCGAGCCAAAACTTCCAGCTTCGCAAAGATACGCCTCCAATGCGCTGTCAGCTCACGCCCGACTGATGCAGCGGCCAATCGTAAGAAGGGACAAGGGCACAGACTGGGCGCATGATACGCGTAGGCTGCGAGGCTTGTCAAAAACGCATGTGCACCGTAGGGCCTACGCGTTCTCGAAATGGCGCAGCCACGGAGGTTGTTTCCCACCAAGGCTCCAAGACTCCAAGTTTCTGAAGAGACCGATTCACCACGAAGTCGCGAAGTCGCGAAGCGGGCAAAAGAGCCGATTCACCACCAAGACTCCAAGGCTCCAAGATTGGAAAGAGCAGGTGAACGCACGACGAAGGAAAACCTTACGCACCTGGCCCATGCGGCGAAGGTGCTGCGACGGCCAGCTGGCCATATGCACAAACACCAGCCACCAGCAAGCGGCATAGCAACGCCCAAAATTGGGGGTTCCAAGGGGGCGATGCCCCCTGGTGGGGTTCCTAGGGGCTAGCCCCTAGGTGCCGCCCGCGCAGGGCATCCACCCAGTAACCAACCACCGCCGCCATAAACGAAGGCGCACCCTGCCCGAATCAGCGACAACACATACTTTCACCAGCAACGCCTCGGAAACCCATAGAAAACCATGTAAAGGCTGGCCCTGGTGCGCCGCCCGCGCGCTAGCGGCCAGGGCGGCGCGGGCGCACGGCCCACAGCGCCACCAGCGCCGCCGCGCCCCAGGCCCACCACGCATCGGCGGCGAAGCCATGCACCCGCAGCACAGCGCCGCCCACGAACAGCCCTGCAGACACCACCCCCGCCGAAAGGCTAGCCACCGCCCGCTCTAGGCCGAACATGCCGCGCTCTAGGCGGCCAAAATCTACCCGCATCTGCAGTTCGCCCCGGTTGGCCGCCTTGTAGTAGGCGTCCATCTCCTTGGGCAGGGCCAGCGCTGCTTGGCCCAGCGCGCCCAGCTCCTGGCGCACCCGCTCGGCCAGGTTCAGCTCGCGCTGCTGGCGGGCGATCAGCTCCTGCGCGAAGGGGCGGGTCAGCGCGAACAGGTTCACGTCGGGGTACAGCCCGGTGGTGATCCCGCTCACCAGGGCCACGGCGCGGCCCAGGTAGATCAGATCCTGCGGCAGCTGGAAGGGCAGGTCGCGCACCAGGTGCTCGACATCGGCGAACACATTTTCCACATCCATATTGGTCAGCTCGCGGATGCTGCGGTCGTAGGTGTGGCGCAGCACGATCTGGATGGCCCGCACGATCTGGCCGCGATCCGCGCCGGGGCGGATGATCCCGCCCATGTCCAGCGCCTCCACCATCTTGGCCGCATCGTTGGTGGCCACGCCGATAATGCCCTCGCGCAGCGCCCGCATGAGCGCCGGGGTGATGCGGCCCACCATGCCCAGGTCGATAAAGATCAGGGTGTAGGGCGTGGCCACGCCAGGCGCGGGCGGGGCCTCGGGGCGCACAAACAGGTTGCCGGGGTGCGGGTCGGCGTGGAACAGGCCATCCAGAAAGAACTGCTTCTGGTAGGCCTTGTTGAAGCGCTCGGCCAGCTCGGCGCGGTCGATGCCCGCCGCCTCCAGCGCCGCGTAATCGTGGATCTTAACCCCGCTGATCCGCTCCATCACCAGCAGCTGCTTGGTAGAGTGCTCGCGGTATGGCTCGGGCACGTACACCCCGGCCACCTCGGCGAAGTTGGCGCGGAACTGGATGGCGTTCTCGGCCTCCAGCTCGTAGTCCAGCTCCTGGCGCAGCACCCTGGCGAACTCCTGGAACAGCGCGGGCAGGTCGGCGCGGCGCTTGATCAGCGGGTAGTTCTTGATGATCTGCACGGCGGCGCTCACCGCGCTCAGGTCCACATCGATGATCTCGGCGATCTGGGGGCGCTGGAGCTTCACCGCCGCCGCGCGGCCATCGTGCAGCTGGGCGAAGTAGACCTGGCCGATCGAGGCCGCCGCCACCGCCTGGGTGTCGAAGCTGGCGAACACATCCTCGGGCGGGCGGCCCAGCTCGCGGGCCAGGCGGTGGCGCATCACATTCCAGGGCGCGGGCGGCACCTCATCCTGCAGCCCGGCCAATTCGTCGGTGATGCTGGCGGGCAGGATGTCGGCGCGGCTGCTGAGGAACTGGCCCAGCTTGATCAGCACGCCGCCCTGGGCCACGGCCAGCGCGCGGAAGTCGCGGGCCGCCTTGGCCCAGCGCCGCAGCGCGCTGCGTTGGGCATACCAGCGAGTCAGCGGCGTGCGGTTGCCGAGGATATCGAAGAAGAAAACGTGGATGATGATCCCCAGAAAAAACAGGAAGGTGCGCAGAAAGCGCCTGCGCCGCCTGAGCGGGCGATCGAGCGCGGCGGGGCGCGCAGAAACAATCGTTGTGGCCATGGACCCCATGAATTTCTGGGCACTGCCAGTGCCCCTTGGCGAATCTCCGACTGCCTTACCATTCATTGCTGCTATAGATCAGCACCAAATCGCCAAAAAAGTGCTAGAATTGGCATCCATATCCGAGGATTTTCGAAGGAGCATGCCAGTACCGATATCTTGACAGAAGATCCTCTTTACAGGTATGATACCAGCACTTACCTGATTCTCATCTCGTGCATTCCTACAAGCTCACCGTAAGGCGACACGCGGAATGCGTGCCGTTTGCGGCACCTTAACAAGTTCATAGGAGGCTAACGTGCCCACTGAGCTCATTACGTCTTTGATCGGGCTTATCGTCGGCCTGGCGATAGGCGTGGTCACTGGCATTTTCACTTTTCGCAACGCCGTAGCCACCCGCCAGCGCGAGGCCGAATCGCAGGCGAAGCTACAACTCGAAGCCGCCCGGGCCGAGCAGAAGGATATCATCCTTCAGGCCAAGGACGAGGCGCTGCGGATCCGCAACGAGGCCGAGGACCAGATCCGCGAGGCCCGCACCGCGCTCACCAAACAGGAGGAGCGGCTCCAGCGCAAAGAGGAGAACCTCGACCGCAAGCTGGAGGGCCTGGAGCGCCGCGAGCGCCAGCTCCAGAACCGCGAGCGGCAGATAGAACAGCTCCATCAGGAGGCCGAGCTGCTGCATGGGCAGCAGCGGGCCGAGCTTGAGCGCATCTCTGCGCTTAGTCAGGAGGATGCTCGCAACATCATTCTTCAGAAGGTGGAGGCAGAAACCCGCGACGAGTCAGCACGCCGGATCCGCGAGATCGAGCGTGCCGCCACCGAGGACGCTGACCGGCGCGCCCGCAAGATCATCGGGCTTGCCATCCAGCGCAGCGCCTCGGAGTATGTCGCCGAGGTGACGGTCTCGACCGTCGCCCTCCCAGGCGAGGAGCTCAAGGGCCGCATCATCGGACGCGAGGGCCGCAACATCCGCGCGTTCGAGCAGATCAGCGGTGTCGATATCATTGTCGATGACACCCCCGAGGCTGTGACCCTGTCATGTCACGACCCGGTTCGGCGCGAGGTCGCCCGGATCGCCCTGATAAAGCTGCTGAAGGATGGCCGCATCCACCCCGCTCGCATCGAGGAGGTAATCGCCAAGACCCAGCAGGAGATCGACCAGATCATGCGGGAGGAGGGCGAGCGCATTGCCCACGACGCCAATGTGATGGGCCTACACCCCGATCTGATCAAGCTGCTCGGGCGGCTGAAATACCGCACGAGCTATGGGCAGAATGTGCTCCAGCACTCGCTGGAGTGCTCCTTGCTGGCGGCGCATATGGCCGCCGAGCTTGGGGCCAACATCAACGTCGCCAAGACCGCGGCGTTACTGCATGATATCGGCAAGGCCGTGGACCACGAGGTCCAGGGGCCGCACGCGCTGATAGGTGCAGATATCGCTCGGCGTCTGGGGCGTTCCCCCGCGATCGTGCACGCGATCGCGGCGCACCACAACGATGAGGAACCGCAATCGGTTGAAGCGTTCCTGGTGCAGGCAGCCGACGCTATCTCAGGCGGTCGCCCTGGCGCACGCCGCGAGACCATCGACCTCTACATCAAGCGGCTGGAAGCGCTTGAGACCGTGGCCACCTCGTTCACAGGTGTCCAGCGCGCCTACGCCATCCAGGCGGGGCGCGAGGTCCGCATCCTCGTCCAGCCCGATTCGATCGACGATCTTGGCAGCATTCACCTCGCTCGTGATGTCGCGAAAAAGATCGAGGAGAGCCTTCAGTATCCCGGACAGATCAAAGTTACGGTTGTCCGCGAGACGAGGGCGGTCGATTACGCTCGCTAGGCGATTCGCAGGCGTGAGTCGGGGCACAGATCGTGCTCTTCATCCCTACTAGCGATGTAGGCGAACGCCGGGGCAATATCCGTTCATCCCATTGTGTCAATTGAGGAGTCTGAACTATGGGCCTGGACACCTATGACCCGGAGACTTTCGGCTCGGCAACACCCTTGTCAACGCCTTCACAGGAGGAACGCATGGCTACAAACACATCCCAAGCAACACCGCTGGCCCGTGCGGTCGGCGCGAGCGGCCAGCCGGCCGCCGAGCGCCACAGCGCCGAGGTTCTGAAGGTTTCGACCCGCTCACGCCCGAGCGCGGTGGCCGGCGCTATCGCTGGCGTCATCCGCGACAGCGGCATGGCCGAGGTTCAGTCGATCGGCGCAGGCGCGACCAACCAGGCCATCAAGGCCGTGGCGATCGCCCGCAGCTACCTCAACGAGGAGGGCATCGATATCGTCTGCGTGCCCTCATTTATCGACGTGGCCATTGATGAAGAGGAGCGCACCGCCATTCGCCTGCTGGTAGAGCGCCGCTAGCCTCCCCCCATACAAAAGAAGACGCCGGACAGCTATGCTGCCCGGCGTTTTTTGTGCCCGAAGCGGCGGCTAGCCGCGCTGGCGGCTGGCCACCACCACCGCCACCATCAGGCCGGCGGTCATGCCGCCGCCCATGTTGAGTACATCGGGCAGGGGGATGGCGCCCGCTAGCAGCGGAGCACCCAGCGCGAGCGCCATCCAGGGCACCCACGACGGGATGAGCAGCAGCCGCTTGGTGCGCTCGGAGAGCTTGGATGTGCTGATGGCACGGATCGTGGCGAGAAAACCGATCACGGCGACAACGATGGCAAAGACGATAGAGGGCGTAAACATAATCAAAGGCTCCTTTCACAGCTAGCCCTATTGTAGCAGGTCATGGCGGGCCTGCACGCTGCCCGATCTAGGCTTTCGGTCCTGTCATGGCATGCCCATGCGGCACCGCTGGCCCGGCGGCAAGCACCCGGGTGCTTGCCGCACCAGCCGAACGATGCTACTGTACCCCTTGCGAACTATCCGCCCCGGCGCTGCGCGTGTGCACTGTCGCCCATAGCCTCGCCACTACAACAAGCCTATGAGACGACAAACCATGCTCGCCCGCGCCCTCTCGGTGGGGGGCACGGCCTACTGCGCCGCGCTGGTGGCCGCCGAGGCGCTGAGCGCGCTGGGCGTGCGCCCCTGGTGGCTGGCGATCGCCCACGATGTGCTCGCGCCCATCCTGTTCGCGCCTGTGGCCGCGCTGGGCCTGCTGGCCCTAGCGCTGCGCATGCGCGCGCTGGGGGCGGCGGTGGCCGCCGCCGCGCTGGCCTTCGCGCTGGCCTTCCAGGCCGCGCTGGTACCTCCCAGCCCCACCGCGCCCACCGCACCCGCACGGCAGCTGCGCGTGGCCACCTACAACCAGCTGATCGCCAACACCCAGATCGACACGATGCTGGCAACCATACGCAGGCAGGACGCCGACCTAGTGGCCATCCAGGAGCTGTCGCACGACCTCGCCGCCGCCATCCAGCGCGACATGGCGGGAGAGTACCCCTACCAATGGCTCGTGCCATCGTACAACGCCGATGGGCTAGGCCTGATCAGCCGCTACCCGCTGGACCGGCAGGAGCAGGCCAGCGCCTACCGCGGGCTGCGCGCGGTCATCCACGTGGATGGCGCGCTAATCACGGTGGTGAACGTGCACCCGCACATCCCATTCGCGGCCAGCGGTATCCGCAGGCCCAGCGACGTGCTGCGTGCGCTGGCCAGCTACGGCACCAGCCCGCGCCAGGGCGAGATCGAGGCCCTGGTGGCTATGGCCAGCCAGGTGCCGGGGCCGATGATCGTGCTGGGCGACTTCAACACCAGCGACCGCGACCCGCTGTACGCGCAGCTTGCTGCTGTATTTCACGACTCGTACCGCCAATCTTCGTGGGGCTTCGGGGCGACCTTCCCCAGCCCGCAGTCGGACATGCTGCCCTTCCCGATCGTGCGCATCGACTATATCTGGCTGCGCGGGCCGCTGGCGGCTATCGCAAGCCAGGTCGACTGCGACAGCGGGGGGTCGGACCACTGCCTGTATGTGGCCGACGTAGCGCTGCCCTAGCTGTATGGGGCACGCCGGATGCCGATTGCGTCACATCGGAACCCACATGTAGACACGTCGGATGCCGATTGCAGCACATCGGAACCCACATGTAACACGTCGGATGCCGATTGCGTCTCGTCGGATGCCGATTGCGTCACATCGGAACCCACATGTAACACATCGGAAGCCGATTGCGTCACATCGGAAGCCGATTGCATCACATCGGAAGCCGATTGCGTCACATCGGAAGCCGATTGCGTCACATCGGAACCCACATGTAACACGTCGGATGCCGATTGCGTCTCGTCGGATGCCGATTGCGTCACATCGGAACCCACATGTAACACGTCGGAAGCTGATTGCATCACGTCGCAAGGGGCATATTTCTGCCCTTCGTGTCTTCGCGCCTTCGTGGTATTCGTTCACTTTAGCCCCTTGGAGCCTTGGTGTCTTGGTGGTAAAAAACTGTGCGAAAGAAGCCGGTTGACATGGCCACGCCCGGCGGCATACAATAGAGCCAGCTTTCTTTTTTGCCCGTTGTGAGGAGGTGATCCGCCATGGTAGGCGATGATGTAGGTGTAGTACGCCCCAACCGAATCTCGACCGTTTCTTACATCGCGCGCCGCGCCATCGGCTGATCGCACGCCTGCCCGTGCCCGGCCCGCTGCGGCGCGCCAGGAGCACAGGCATATGGACATCCCGCAGAGCTACCGCCCCGAGGAGGCCGAGCCGCGCATGCAGCGCCGCTGGGCCGAGCAGGGCACCTACCACTTCAACCCCACCGACCGCCGCCCGATCTTCGCCATCGACACGCCGCCGCCCACCGTCTCGGGCGCGCTGCACATCGGCCACGTGTACTCCTACATCCAGGCCGAGGCCATGGTGCGCTACCGCCGGATGCGCGGCTACGCCATCTACTACCCCTTCGGTTTCGACGACAACGGCCTGCCCACCGAGCGCTATGTGGAGAAGACCCACGGCATCGCCGCGCGCGACGTGGGCCGCGAGGCCTTCACCGAGGCCTGCCTGAGCACCACCCGCGAGGTGGAGGCGCGCTTCGAGGCGTTCTGGCAGCGCCTGGGCATCAGCGCCGACTGGCGGCTGCGCTACTCCACCATCGACGAGCGGGCCAGGCGCACCTCGCAGTGGTCATTCCTCGACCTCTACCGCCGGGGCCGGATCTACCGCGCCCAGGCCCCCGGGCCGTGGTGCTGCACCTGCGGCACCGCCATCGCCCAGGCCGAGATCGACGACATCGAGCGCGACACTGTGTTCTCCACCCTGTGCTTCGCGCTGGCCGAGGGCGATGGCACAGTGGAGATCGCCACCACGCGCCCCGAGCTGCTGCCCGCCTGCGTGGCGATCTTCGTGCACCCCGAGGACGCGCGCTTCCAGCACCTGGTGGGGAGAATGGCCACGGTGCCGCTGCTGGGCCACGCCGTGCCCATCCTGGCCGAGCCGACGGTGGAGCGCGAGAAGGGCAGCGGCGCGGTGATGTGCTGCACGTTTGGCGACACGGCGGATGTGGCCTGGTGGCAGGCCCACGGGCTACCGCTCATACCGCTGGTGGGGCGCGACGGGCGGCTGGGCGCGCACGGCGGGGCCTACGCGGGCCTGACCCTGGCCCAGGCGCGGCGGCAGATCCTGGCCGACCTGGGCGAGGCCGGGGCGCTGCTGGGCCAGCGGCCCGCCCGCCAGAGCATCCGCGTGCACGAGCGCTGCGGCACGCCGCTGGAGATCCTGGAGAGCAGCCAGTGGTTCATCCGCGTGCTCGACATGAAGGACGAGCTGCTGGCGGCGGGCCGCGCCATCGCATGGCACCCCGAGCACATGCGCGCGCGCTACGAGCACTGGGTGGAGAACCTGGGCTGGGACTGGTGCATCTCACGCCAGCGCTTCTTCGGCGTGCCCTTCCCGCTGTGGCGCTGCGCCAGCTGCGGCCAGGTGGTGCTGGCCGACGAGGCCCAGCTGCCGGTGGACCCGCTGCGCGCCGCGCCGCCGCGGCCCTGCCCGTGCGGCGGCCCGCTGGAGCCAGACCCGGATGTGATGGACACCTGGGCCACATCCTCGGTCAGCCCGCAGATCGCGGGGCAGCTGCTCGACCAGCCCGAGCTGTTCGGGCGGCTGTTCCCCATGGCGCTGCGCCCGCAGGCCCACGACATCATCCGCACCTGGGCCTTCGACACCATCGTGAAGAGCCTGTTGCACCACGGCCAGATCCCCTGGCGCACGCTGCTGGTCTCGGGCCACGTGCTCACCCCCCGGCACGAGAAGCTGAGCAAGTCGAAGGGCAACGCCAGCGCCGACCCCGACGCGCTGATCGCGCGCTATGGGGCCGACGCCATCCGCTACTGGGCCTGCAGCGGCGGCACCGGGGCCGATCAGCTGTTCGACGAGGATGTCATCCGGCGCGGCGCGAAGCTGGTGAACAAGCTGTGGAACGCCGCGCGGCTGATCGGCAGGGCCGAGCCGCGCGGCGTGGCGGCGGCCCCGCCCACCCCGCTGGATCGCGCCATGCTGTCGTGGCTCCAGCGCCTCATCCAGCAGGCCACGGCCAGCATGGAGGCCTACAGCTACACGGCGGCGCTGGATGCGACCGAGCGATTCTTCTGGTCGAGCCTGTGCGACAACTACCTAGAGCTAGCCAAGGGCAGGCTCTACGACGGCGACGAGGCCGAGCGCGAGCGCGTGGCGCTGACGCTGCGCGAGCTGCTGGGCACGCTGCTGCGGCTGCTGGCCCCGTTCCTGCCGCACATCACCGAGGAGATCTACGTCCAGCTCTACGCCGCCGAGGGCGAGTCCATCCACACCGGCGGCTGGCCCGAGGCCGACCCAGGGCAGATCGACGAGGAGTCCGAGCGGGCGGGCGAGGCCGTGATGGCCATCCTAGCGCAGGCGCGGCGCTGGAAGAGCGAGCGCAGGCTGGGCCTGGCCACGCCGCTGGCCAGCATCACCGCAGGCGCGCCAGCCGCGCTGCACCCCGCCCTGGCCGCCTGCGAGGCCGACATCCGCAGCGGCACCCGCGCCGCCCGCGTGGCCCTGGCCGTGGCCAGCTCGCCCCAGCTGCTCGCGGCTGATTAGCAAACCTGCGCGGGACGAGACAAAGAGGAGGCAACGTGCCTCCTCTTTGTGCATGTATGGCTCTGGAATAGGGTACGATGCCATGCGCTCAGCATTTTCAGGTTGTTCCACCTTCGACACTGGCCCCCCAAAAAAGAACATTTTCGCCCTTTTGGTTATGGTTTATTTATTCTATTTTAAAAGTATATACCTGAATAATAGAAAAGAGCTGCTATGCTGGCATGGAGGCACAGCATCGTACGAACCTGATTCTGCGAGCTATCGACACAGCACCACTATAAACGAGCGCCCGCGCACGATCTTTGCGCTAACGCAACGATTGCGGCGCGGGCAGCCCTATGATAGTGCTATCGCCATGAAAGGAACCGGCATGTCGCTTTCCCACAGCCCCGCCGATAGCCCGACCAGCGCGCCGCCCGATCTGGCCAGGATGCCCGGACACTGGCTGCTGGCCCAGCTCGGGCGGCGCGTGCTGCGCCCTGGCGGGCTGGCGCTCACCAAGCAGATGCTCGCGGCCCTGGCCATCACCCCTGCCGACCGCGTGGTCGAGTTCGCGCCGGGGCTGGGCGTGACCGCGCAGCTGACGCTCGGCCAGAGGCCCGCCGCCTACACCGCGATCGAGCGCGATAGCGCCGCCGCCGCGCAGGTGCGGAGCTTCCTCACCCGCCCCGGCGACCGCTGCCAGATCGGGACCGCGCAGGAGACCGGGCTGCCCGACGGCGAGGCCACGGTGGTCTACGGCGAGGCGATGCTGACCATGCACTCGCCCAGCCAGAAGGCTGAGATCATCCGCGAGGCGGCCCGCATCCTCCAGCCCGGCGGGCGCTACGGCATCCACGAGCTATGCCTCACGCCCGACAGCATCGATGAGAAGAGCAAGCAGGCGATCTCGCGCCAGATCTCCTCGGCCATCCAAGTGGGTGCGCGCCCGCTGACCAGCGCCGAGTGGCGCGAGCTGCTGGAGGCCGAGGGCTTCACGGTCGAGTTCAGCGCCCACGCGCCCATGCACCTGCTGCGCATCCGCCGCATGATCGCCGACGAGGGCCTGCGGCAGACCATCAAGATCATCGTTAATATGATCCGGCGTCCAGCCGCACGTCGGCGCATGCTGGCGATGCGGCGCGTCTTTGAGCAGTATTCCCCCAACCTCGCGGCCATCTCGCTGGTGGCGCGCAAAACCGAAGGAGCCAACCGATGAACCTGACCAGCTTTCTCGATCTGGCGGCCCAGATCACCATCTCGGAAAATAGCACCATCAGCCGCACCATCTACCAGGACCCCAGCGTGAAGGCGGTGCTGTTCGGCTTTGACGCCGGGCAGGAGCTTTCCGAGCACACCGCAGGCACCCCGGCGATCATCCACATCGTGCAGGGCAATGCCCACGTGACGCTGGGCGAGGAGTCGCTGAGCGCGCAGGCGAACACATGGATCCACATGCCCGCGCGCACACCCCACAGCATCCGCGCGGAGACGCCGGTGGTCATGCTGCTGCTGCTGCTGAAGGGCGGCCAGGCCGAATGAGCGCACGCCCTGCGGCCCAGGTGCGCCTGCGCCCGATCGCGCTGCCGACCGAGCACGGCGGCTGGGGGCTGGTGCTTATGCCGATCATCCTTGGGCTGGGGGTCGCCCCTTCGTGGGCGGGGCTGTGGATCGGCCTCGCCGCGCTAGCGGTGTTCCTGGTGCGCCAGCCGCTCAAGCTGGCGATAGGCGACTGGCGCGGCGGAAAGCGGTTTGCGCGCACACGCTGGGCTTTGCTCTTCGCCCTGGCCTATGGGGCGGCGGCGCTGGCCTGCGTGGCCGCCGCGTGGGCGGCGGGCGCGCGGCCCTGCTGGGAGCCGCTGCTGCTGGCCGCGCCGCTGGCGCTTGTCCAGTTCTGGCACGACACATTAAAGCAGAGCCGCGCGCTGCTAGCCGAGCTGTGCGGGGCCGCCGCGATCAGCGCCGTAGCCGCCATCATCGCGCGGGCGCAGGGCTGGGCGCTCGCGCCCGCATGCGCCCTGTGGCTCCTGCAGGCGCTCCAGGCCTGCGCGGCGATCGTCTACGTGCGCACGCGCATCCGCCTGGCCCGTGGCGTGGTGGTGCCGCGCGCCCCCGCCATCTGGCTGCACGTGGCCGCGCTGGGCGCGGTGCTGGCCCTGGCCTGGTGGCGGCTGGTGCCAGCCCTCAGCGGCGTCGCCTTCGCGATCCTGGCCGCGCGGGCGTGGGCAGGCCTGCGGCCACAGGCGCTCGCGCTGCCCATCCCGCGCGTGGGCATGCAGGAGGTAGGGTACAGCCTCGTGGTGGTCGTTATGAGCATCCTTGGCGTGCACATGGCCTTCTAGAAAAGCCTAGCGCCAGCATTATGCATAGCAAAAGAGGAGGCGAGCTGCCTCCTCTTTTCGTTCCTTGGAGCCTTGGAGTCTTGGTGGTAAAGCGCTATCTGCGGCGCAGCTTGCGCATCAGCGCGCCCAAGAAGAAGTCGAGCGCCTCGACCCGCAGCGCCGCGCAGAGCGCCAGGTAGACCGCCGCGCCCGCCGCGCCGCCCAGCGCCAGCTGGGCCAGCGGCGCGGACACCAGGCTGGATGCGCCCCAGGCCGCCAGACCCAGCGCCACGCTGGCCGCACCGCACTTCACAAACGCCTCGCCCAGCCGCAGCCCGCGCAGCACGATCAGCTCGCGCGAGCAGTAAAGCAGGATCAGCAGATGGCCGACCCACTGCGCCGAGTTGCCCAGCACCAGCGCGCCGAAGCCCAGCTGGGTGGTCGCCAGCAGCCCCAGCGCCGTGGCAAGGTAGATCAGCACCGCACCGCCCTGCACCAGGTTGGGCATCAGCGTGCGCTTGTGGGCGTAGACCGCGAACAGCAGCACCTGATCAAGCGCGGCGGCGGGCAGGCCGGGCAGGTACAGCAGCAGCGCCTGGGCAGTCATGGCCGCATCCTGGCTGCCGAACTGGTGGCGCTGGAAGATCGCCGCCACGATCGGGCCGCGCAGCGCCGCCAGCGCGAAGGTGGCGGGCAGCACCAGCAGCAGCACCACCTTCAGCCCCATGCCCAGCGTCGCGCCGAAGGCCTGCTTGTCGCCCGCGCTGGCCTGCCGCGAGAGGATGGGCAGCACCGCAAACGAGATCGCGGCGGCTACCAGCCCCAGCGGGAACTGGATGAGCGTGGTGGCGTAGCGCATGGCCGAGATCGCGCCGCCGAACTGCGAGGCCAGATTGCGGTCGATCGTCACACCGATGGTCGAGAAGGTGATACCCAGCGCGACCGGCGCGTAGAGCTTGAGGATGCGGCGCACGCCGGGGTGGCGCAGGTCGATGGTGGGGCGGTAGGCCATGCCGCGCAGCCCCGGCAGCTGCAGCAGCACCTGCAGCCCCGCGCCCAGCAGCACGCCGAACACCAGCGCGAACGGGCCGAAGCGCGTAGCCAGCAGCGCGGCGGCGGCGATGATGCCCAAGTTGTAGGCGCTGGTGGTAAACGCGGGTAGCAGAAACTTCTGCCGCGCGTAGAGCAGCGCGGTGATCAGGCCCGAGAGGCCCATCAGCACCACGGCGGGCATCAGCCAGCGCACCATGGCCATGGCCTCGGCCCGCGCAGGGCCAGCGAAGCCGCCGCCCACCACTGTGACCACCGGCCCGGCCAGCAGCGCCAGCACGGCGGCCAGCGCGGCCAGCACCAGCAGTGCCAGGTTGATCACCGTCGAGGCGACGTGCCAGAACTCGCGCTCGTCGCCCTCGGCGTACTCGCTGAGCACCGGCACCAGGGCCGCGCTGATCGCGCCGTTGATCAGCAGGTCGTAGAGCTGGGTCGGCACGATCGAGGCGGCGGTGAAGGTGTCCACCCCCAGCCCAAAGTGCGCGCCGATCACCGACTCGCGCACAAGCCCGAGCACGCGGCTGGCGATATTTCCCGCCGCGATCAGCATGGCGGCCAGGGCGATCCGGCGCACGGTGGTGCTGGCCGTCTGCGCTGGGACGGGTTCTGTCTGTGACATAGGTTATGTAATGTTCTCTAGCAGCATGTCTACTGCTGCGGCGCGGGCTGCTCGGGGGCGGGCGTTGGTGCGGCCTGCTCCGGCGCGACGGTGGGCGCGGCCTGCTCGGGGGCGGGCGTGGGCGAGGCCTGCTCCGGCGTGGGCGCTGGCTCGCTGTTCGTCTCTTGCGGCGCGACAGTGGGCGCGGCCTGCTCCGGCGTGGCGGTCGGCGCTAGCTCGCTGTTCGTGCCCTCGGCGGCCACCGTGGGCGTGGGCTGCTCGCCGCCCACCTGCTCGGGCGCGGTGGTGGCCGCTGGCTCGCTCTCGGGGGGGAGGGGGGTGGCACCCTCGGCGGTCGGCGTGGCGCTCTCCTCGGCGGCCACCGCTGTGGCGCTGGCCTCGGGGTCGGCCAGCAGCGTGGGCACCACGGTGGCGCGCGCTGGGCCGCTGGCGTTGCGCACTGGCACCACCGTGGGCGTCGGCCCGCCGCTCACGAAGGCGGATACCAGCGACTTAAAGGCCGTCTTATTACCGATAAACAGGTAGTACGGGCTGGGCTGCTCGACCAGCATCGCGGGGCTGACCGAGTAGTGGCCGACATCGGCCATATTCACCGACGGGGCCAGCGAGGCCAGGCTCATGATCTCATCCTGCGAGAGGTCGAAGCGCACCGAGTCGCGCAGCGCGGCGGTGTACGAATCCAGGCTGGTAAGACTGGAGTAGAGGTTCTGATCGCGGATCTGCTTGAACATGGCCATCAGCACCTGCTGCTGGCGCTGCTGCCGCCCGAAGTCGCTATCGGCGTGGCGGGTGCGCGAGTAGATCAGCGCGGTCTCGCCATCCATCTTCTGCACGCCCGCATCGAAGTGGATCTTCATAATGCGCACGTCGCCCGCGTACTCATCCATCGGGTACTTATCGTCGTCGATCACCTTTGGCACATCGATGGTGATACCGCCCAGCTTATCGATCAGTGTCTTGAAGCCCTCAAAGTTAATCAGCACATAGCGATCGATCGGGATGCCCAGCAGCTTGCTGAGCGACTCTTTCGCCAGCGCAGGGCCGTAGCCAGCGCCCAGCTGCTTCTCACCCAGATAGTAGGCGGTGTTGATGCGGCGCGTATCGTTCACGCGCGGGATGGTCATCGCCAGGTCGCGGGGGAGCGAGAGCGTGGTGAAGAGCTGCTGCTGGGGATCGATATGCACCACGATCATCGAGTCGGTGCGGGCGATCTCCTCGCCGATGCGGGCGTCGGTGCCCATCAGCAGGATGTTGATCGGCGCATCGGGGCCAGGGACAAGCGTGGGGGTGGGCGACGCGGTCGGCGCGGGGCTGCCCTGGGCCACGACGGTGGGGGCGGCGGTCGGCGGCAGCTCGGTGGGCAGCACCACCGTGGGCTGGCTCATCGTCTTAAAATCACTATAGGCGCCCATCATGGCCCGCACCACAGGGACAAGGATGGCGACAATGAGGATGAAGCCTACGGCCACAATCCCCACCACAAGTCGTCGGCTTGGACGGAACATATGTCTCTCCAGTGCATATCGGCAGTGCGTCGGCGGCGATCCAGCGGCGGCGCGCTCCCCGTTCGTATGCGCTATTCCTCAGGTTGTCGGGCGATGCGCGCTCACTATACCATAGGGGTTTGCGTTCCACTCTCATAGGAAACTAATGATTGAGTGAGATACGATCTTGCTCGCGCCAGCTCACCCCCAGATCGTGTTAGGAATAGCGGCGGATAAAGCCCTTCAGGGCGGCGCAAAAAACACCAAGCGCTGTGAAGTCTCCTCCACAGCGCTTGTGGTATTGTGGATTGCCGCGTAGGCGCTAGGCCAGCTGCTCCAGCCGCGTGCGCAGCTTGGCCACCGCTGCGCGGGCCTGCTCCAGGCCGTCGCGCTCGCGCTGCACCACGGCGGGCGGGGCCTTGTCCACAAAGCTGCCGTTGGACAGCCGGCCCTCGCGCCGCGCCACATCGGCCTCGGCGGCCTCTAGCTCCTTGCCCAGGCGGGCGCGCTCGGCCCCTAGGTCGATCATGCCGGCCAGCGGGATAAACACCTCGATCTCGCCCACCACCAGGGCGGCGGCGGCCTCGGGGCGGTGGTCCACATGCTCGGCGATCACCAGCTCGGCCTCGCTCACCCTGGCCAGCCGCACGATCAGGGCGCGCTGGGCCGCGATGGTCGCGAGGCGCGGGCCAGCCACCACGGTGGCGGCGATCACCTTGGCAGGCTCGACCTTGTACTCGCTGCGCACATTGCGGATACCCACGATCAGATCCTGCACCTGCGTCCAGTCGCGCTCGGCGGCCTCGCTCACCAGCACGGCGTTGGCCTGCGGGTAGTCGGCCACCATGATCGAGTCGGGCGCGCCCGCGCCGCGCTTGTCGCGGGTCAGGTACTGCCAGGCCTCCTCGGTCACAAACGGCATGAAGGGGTGCAGCAGCCGCAGCGAGCCTTCCAGCACCTCGTAGAGCACGGCCTGAGTGCTGCGCTGCTGGGCAGCGTCGCCCTCCATCTGCACCTTGGCCAGCTCCACATACCAGTCAGCGAACTCGCTCCACAGGAAATCTTGGATCTGCCGCCCGGCCTCGCCCAGGTTGGATGCGCGCATCAGCCGGTCGACCTCGGCCAGCAGGCGGTGGTAGCGCGAGAGGATCCAGGCGTCGGCCAGCGTGCTGGGCGTGGCGGGCGCGCCCGGCTGGAAGCCGCCCAGCTTGGTGAGCACGAAGCGGGTGATATTCCAGATCTTGTTGGCGAAGTTGCGGGCCGACTCGATGCGCTGCGGGTTCAGGTTCAGATCCTGGCCCGGCGTGCCGCTGGTGGCCAGCGTGAAGCGCAGCGCGTCGGTGCCCTGCTGCTCCATCACCACCAGCGGGTTCACCACATTGCCGTACGACTTCGACATCTTGCGCCCGTGCTCATCGCGCACCAGGCCGTGCAGGTAGATGGTGTGGAAGGGGGCCTGGCCGGTCAGGTAGCAGCCCAGCATCATCATGCGGGCCACCCAGAAGAACAGGATGTCGTAGCCCGTCTCCATCATCGCCGTCGGGTAGTAGTAGGCCAGATCCTCGGTCTGCTCGGGCCAGCCCAGCGTGGAGAAGGGCCACAGGCCCGACGAGAACCATGTGTCCAGCACGTCGGCATCCTGGGTGATGCCCTCGCCCTGCGGCTCGGGGTCATCCGGCCCGGGCACGATGATCTGGCCGTCGGCGGTGTACCACACTGGGATGCGGTGGCCCCACCACAGCTGGCGGCTGATGCACCAGTCCTGGATATTCTCCAGCCAGTGGTAGTAGACCTTCTCGAAGCGCTCGGGGATGATGCGGGTGGTGCCCTCGCGCACGGCGGCCAGCGCCATGTCGGCCAGCGGCTGCATGCGCACAAACCACTGCTCGGAGAGCAGCGGCTCGATCACCTCGCCGCCGCGCTGGCTGATGCCCACCGACATGGTGTGGGGCTTGACCTCGACCAGCAGGCCCTCTTTCTCAAGGTCGGCCAGCACCTGCTTGCGCGCGTCGTAGCGGTCCATGCCCGCGTAGGGGCCGGCCTCGCTGTTCAGCGTCGCATCCTTATTCATGATGTTGATCAGCGGCAGGCTGTGGCGCTGGCCCACCTGGTAGTCGTTGGGGTCGTGCGCCGGGGTGATCTTCACCACGCCAGTGCCGAAGGCCGGGTCGGCGTGCTGGTCGGCGATCACCGGGATGGCCCGCCCGATCACCGGCAGCAGCACGCTGCGCCCGATCAGGTGCTGGTAGCGCTCGTCCTCGGGGTTCACCGCCACCGCCACGTCGCCCATCAGCGTCTCGGGGCGCGTGGTGGCCACCGTCAGGTACTCGCTGGCGAACGAGGCCCACGCGCCCTCGCCCCACGCGCCGCCCGCCGCGGCAGCCTGCCCTGCGGGCAGCACCGGGTAGCGGATGTGGTACATCGAGACGTTGCGCTCCTCGTAGTCCACCTCCAGGTCCGACACGGCGGTCTGGAGCCGGGGCGACCAGTTCACCAGGCGGGTGCCGCGGTAGATCAGGCCGTCGTCGTAGAGCTTCTTGAAGGCGGCGCGCACCGCCCGCGAGAGGCCTGGGTCGAGCGTGAAGTGCTCGCGGCTCCAGTCGCAGGATGCGCCCAGCCGCCGCAGCTGGCGGGTGATCTCGCCTCCGTACTTGGCCTTCCACTCCCAGGTGCGGCGCAGGAACTCCTCGCGGCCCACCGCGCGGCGGCTGGTGCCCTCGCGCTCCAGCATCTTCTCCACCTGCATCTGGGTGGCGATACCCGCGTGGTCGGTGCCAGGCAGCCACAGCGTCGGCTCGCCCAGCATGCGGTGCCAGCGCGTCATCACATCCTCGATGGTGACGAACATGGCGTGGCCCATGTGCAGCTCGCCGGTGACGTTGGGCGGCGGCATGGACATGACAAACGGCTTGCGGTCGGGGTTTATCTTCGGTGAGAACAGGCCGCGTGACTCCCACCACTCGTAGATGCGCTGCTCGACCTGCTGGGCCTCGTAGGCTTTGGCCATCTCGGCAGGGCGCTCGATCTCAGGGCTAGACATGGCTCAGGCTTTCTTACGCAGAATTTGACAATAAGCACTGCTGTGGATTATACCCATTTTTGCCCGAGGCGCAAAACACCACACCACCAAGGATCCGAATACCACGAAGACGCGAGGGCGCGAAGAGGAGAGAGAACCGATTCACCACCAAGACTCCAAGGGAAGAAAAGGCAGAAAAGAGCGCGGGGCCAGCCCTACCCACCTGGCCCATACGGCGAAGATGCTGCTATGGTTTTGATGGCCATATGCACGAAAGTGAGCTACCAGGCGAGAGCATCGGAACACCCAACATTGGGGGTTCCAAGGGGGCAACGCCCCATGGCGGGGTTGCTCGGGGCTGGCCCCTAGCCGCCGCCCGCGCAGGGCATCCACCACCAACCGCCTACCACCGCCATCACTGCTGGGAAACGCGTCAAAAAAGTGACACCATGTATGTGTGGGATGCCCTCTGTATGCCGCCCAGGCAACACGGCAAGATAACGCAGCCCACCAGCCTTCAATGAAACGAGAAGAAGAGAGAGAACCATGCGAGAGATAGCCGAGAACGTGTTTCAGATCCCGCTATTCCCGCGCAGCGCGGTGAACGCCTACCTGATCGGGTCGGTGCTGGTGGATGCCGGCGTGCGCTCCTCCGGCGCGGCCATCCTGCGCGCCATCGCGGGCAGGCCGCTCACCGCCCACGTGCTCACCCACGCCCACGCCGACCACCAGGGGGCCAGCGCGCAGATCTGCGCGGCGCGCGGCGTGCCGCTGTGGTGCGGCGCAGCCGACAGCGGGCGCGCGCAGTCGGGCCACGTGATCGAGGAGTACCCCAACCCAGCGGGGGCGATCGCGCGCTTTCAGCAGCGCTTCTGGGCTGGCCCGGGCCACCCCGTGGCGTGCACCCTGCGCGACGGCGACATGGTAGAGGACTTCCGCGTGATCGAGACGCCAGGCCACGCCAGCGGCCACATCGCGCTGTGGCGCGAGCGCGACGGCGTGCTGATCGCCGGGGATGTGCTGGTGAATATGGACATGCTCACCACCGCGCCCGGCCTGCACGAGCCGCCCGCCGTCTTCACCCACAACATCGCCCAGAACCGCGGCTCCATCCGCGCCGTCGCGGCGCTGCGCCCGCGTGTGGTGGGCTTCGGCCACGGCCCGGCCCTGCACGACGCCGCCCAGCTGCACGAGCTGGCCGCGCGGCTGCCGGGCGAGGCTTGATCCTTTCCACGAAGACTCCAAGGCTCGAAGGGGCGCAGCCTTCCTTCGCGGTATTCGTTCCTACTGTTCCTTGGTGTCTTGGAGGCTTGGTGGTAAACATGCCTGCCGGAAAGCGCGGCCTCATTGCGGGGGCGGCGCGGCTTCGCTATAATCAGCCCTGCTGCATCCGCCCGCCCGCACACCAGGTCCGCCTGTGGCCCTGGCGCACACGCAATGAACGAATCTGCCAACACCACCGATGTCGCATTCGAGCAGGCCGACCAGGCGCTAGGCGCGCTGGAGCAGCGCCTGCGCACCGAGGCCGCCGCCCACCCCGCCCGCCAGGCCGCGCTGGCCGCCGCCCAGGGCGAGGCCGCCGCCGTGCGCGCGCGGCTCCAGCGCGCCGCGCGTGCGCTGGCCTCCGGCCAGGCCGCGCCGCAAGGCCTGTGGTGGCGCATGCCGCCGCTGGCTGGCGCGTCGCTGCCGCCCGCCTTCACCACCCCGCTGCTCACGCTGCTGCTGGTGGTGCTGCTCATCCTCGGCCAGATGGCCGTGGCCCAGATCACCCCGCAGGATGCGGGCATCTACCTGCCGATATTTGCCATCCTCACGCTGGCCGCGCTGGCCCTAGCGCTCTACGCCGGGCTGCGCCGCCCCAGCGCCGGGGGCCAGATCGCCGCCGAGCCTGGCCAGCGCTTCCCGCTGCTGATCTTTGTGGGTGTGCTAGCGCTGGCCGCCGTGCTGCGCGGGCTGGGACTCGGCCAGTTCCCCTACCGCGTGGATGGCGACGCCGCCGCCTTCGCCAAGTACGCCTACGAGTTTCTGCAGCCCAACGAGCACCAGCTGTTCGAGACAGGCTGGATGGGCCACACCCATCTCTATTTCACGCTGGAGTCGCTTATCCTGCGCGTGTTTGGGCCGACGATCCTGGGCATGCGGGTGTTTAGCGCCATCGGGGGCACCCTGGGTGTGGGCGCGATCTTCCTGCTGGGGCGCTCGCTGTTCGGCAACCGCGTGGCCTGCTTCGCCGCACTGTGCGCGGCCTGCCTGCCCTTCGACCTGGTGTTCTCGCGCATCGGCACCGAGGTCATCCACCTTAGCTGGCTGGCCCCGCTGGTCATCTGGGGCATCTGGGAGGGCTGGAAGAGGCGCTCGTGGCCGCTGTTTCTCGCCGCCGGTCTGGTGCTTGGCCTCAGCCAGTACTTTTACCCCGGCGCGCGCCTGCTACCCCTTCTGGCCGTGGCCCAGGTGGGCGTGCTGGCAATCACCCAGGGGCCGCTGCGCCAGCTGCCGTGGCGGCGCGGGCTGGCCGCCGCAGGCATCATTCTGCTCGGCTTCGTGCTGATCTACGCGCCGATGATCTTCTACTACATCGGCAGGCCCGACACCTACACCGCGCGCATGAATACGGTGAGCGTGCTGGCCCCCGGCTGGATCGCAGGCCAGCTGGACAAGCAGCCCTGGTACGAGCTGCTGGCCAAACAGCTCGGCATGTCGTTCTTTCCCTTCCTCTACCCGGTGCGCGGGCCGGCCATGTGGTGGATGTGGCCGCAGTTCCTAGGGCCGGTCGACGCGGTGCTGTTCGCGCTGGGCCTGATCGGCATTCTGATCGGGCGGCAGGTGGCGCTGTGGGTGCGGCTGCTGTTCGCCAGCTACTTCGTGCTGGGCTGCCTGCTGGGCGGCGTGCTCACCAACGACACGCCGATGCCCAGCCGCTACGCGATCTTCATACCGCTGGTGGCGCTGGGCATTGGCGTGGGCATCGAGCAGCTGCTGCGGGCCGCTGGCGGGCTGCTGCCCACGCGGGCGCGCGGGGCGATGCTGGCGATCGCGCCGCTGGCGCTGGCGGCCTACGCGGCAGTCAACCTGGGGCTGTACATCAAGCACGACACCGATTCGCTGTGGATCACCACCGAGCCAGATCAGGCCGCGTCGTTTCTGGCCCGCTACCTGGAGAAGCTGCCGGACGGGCCCTACCATATCACCTACCTAGCCACGCCCGACTCCTACTTCGAGGCCAACCCCGCGCTGCCGCTGATCAGCCAGCGCGCCGCCACCAACATCCCGCTAGATGCCAGCTGCCAGCAGATCGCCGCCAGTATGCAGCCGGGCGAGAATGTGATCATGGCCACCGGCAGGCGCATCGGCGAGCTGTACGACATCTACCGCCGCCTGCCCGAGGCCGAACCGGCCAAGTTCACCGCCCCAGGCGATTTCGACCGGGCCATGGCGCTGCGGCTCACCGTGCCCGAGGGCGGCATCGAAGGCAGGCTGTGCCCCTAGCCCTCGCGGCGCTACAGCACATCCGAGATCGGTCGCACCTCAAGGCCTAGCTCGGCCAGGCGGTCGAGGATCTGCGGCAGCGCGGCGGCGGTGGGCGCAAGCCCACAGTGCGCCAGAATGATCGCGCCGCGCAGCTGCTCGGGCGGCAGGTGCCCCGTGACCCGCTCAAGCAGGAACTCGGGTGTCTTCGGCTTGCCCACCGAGTCCAGGCTGTCAAAGGTCCAGTAGATCGGCAGGTAGCCCTCGCCCACGGCGACGCGCAGCACGCGCTCGTCGTACGCCCCGAAGGGCGGGCGGAAGAACGGGCGGATGCTGGCAGCCTCGCCTGCGGCCTGATGCAGCAGCGCCTCGGTCTCGGCTAGCTCGCGCCGGATGCTGGCGTCGTCCAGCGTGGTGAGGTCGGGGTGGTCCAGCGTGTGGTTGCCGATCTCGTGGCCGTCGGCAACGATCTGCCGCGTCAGCTCGGGGTTCTCACGGATCCATTTGCCGGTGAGGAAGAAGGTGATGTGCGCGTGCCGCGCGCGCAGGGCCGCCAGCACCTCGGGCACGTTCTCCGCCGTGCCTCCGGCATCGAGCGTCAGCGCCACCCAGGGCATGTCGCCGCGCCCGCGTCGCACCAGCGGCGGCGGGGAGGGCTGGCCGCCGCCCTTGCCTTCCAGCTGAGGGATGATCAAAGGGTGCCCGGGCTTGGGGGCTTGCTGTAGGCGGTTGTAGCGTGCGATCAGCGCCGCGTCGCTGGCCAGCGACGCAGCCACAGCTTCCAGCGTCTCACCGCTGGCGAGGACATGGGATGTGTAGCCGCTGATCGCGGCGGGCGTGGGTTCCGCTGTGGCGGTAGGGCTTGGCTGCGCCGTGGCCGTGGGGCTTGGCCGCGCCGTGGCGCTAGCCGTGGGCGCGGCGCTCGTAGCCATGGGCCGCGCCGTGGCGCTGGCGGGCGGCGGCGCGGGAGCCTCGGCGGGCGTGCCGCGTGCGAAGTAGACCGCCGTGCTGGCCGCCGCCACCACCAGCCCCACCAACAGATGCTGTGAGCGACGCGTGGCCATGGCCTAGGGGATGACCAGCTCTTGGCCCACGCGCAGCGAGTCGGCTTGCTCGGCGGTCAGCCCGTTGGCGGCCAGCAGATTGGCCACGCTCACATTGAACTGCTCGGCGATACTTTTCAGCGTGTCGCCCTGCTGCACCGTGTAGCGCCGCTGCTCTACCGCAGGCGCAGGCGTGGCCGTCGCAGGCTCGGGCGTGGCCGTCGCAGGCTCGGGCGTGGCCGTCGCAGGCTCGGGTGTGGCCGTCGCAGGCTCGGGCGTGGCTGCCGCAGGCTCGGGCGTGGCATCGGTCGCGGCGGTGGCCGCAGGCTCCGCCGTGGCAGTTGCCTCCGCCGTGGCCGTCGCATCATCGTGGGTGTGCGGCACATCCTCATCCTCAGGCACCACCGTTAGCATATCCAGCACATCCGAGGTCAGCGGCACCGCCGTAGGCTCGATCAGCACCACGCTCAGGTTGCCCACCCGTAGGTTGGGGATGTTCGCCCGCGAGAGGGCGACGGCGCTGCCGACCGGCAGCACCACGATCAGCGATGCCACGCCCAGCAGCACGCGCTGCGACATCCGCTCGTTGAGCGTGCGCAGCACCACCGCGCCCACGCCGGGCACCACCAGCACCACAAACAGAAGAAACCCTACAAGAATTGGTGACATAGTTTCCACATGGCCCATAGGCGGCGGCACACGCGCCGCCGCCTATCGACCATCGCTAGTGTTCGTTCATGCGCGCCACGGTCACGCCCTCGCCGCCCTCGGGGCCGCCGCCCGCGAAGGACTTGACCAGGGCGTGGCGCTGCAGCGCGTCGCGCACCACCTGCCGCAGCGCGCCGGTGCCCTTGCCGTGGATCACGCGCACAAAGGGCAGGCCCGCCAGATAGGCGTCGTTTAGGTAGCGATCAAGCCGATCCTCCACCTCTCCGGCGCGCATCCCACGGATATCAAGCTCAATCGAGACATCGGGCAGGGCGGGCGTGGTCACAGCGGGCGGCGTGTAGCGCCGCGCGTCCTGCTCGCTGCCCTTCTCGCGCCGCAGCTCCTTCAGGCTCACCTCCATGCGGAAGCCGCCCACCTGCACAGTGGCGCTGCCCTCGTCCTCGTCGATCGCCAGGATCTCGCCCTTCAGCCCCACCGAGCGCACCAGCACCTGATCGCCCACCTGCAGCGGGCGCGGGGCCTGCGGCGCGGGCGCTGTGGGCGTCGGCGGCGGGGCAGGCGTCAGCACCGCCTTCTCAAGCGAGGTCGGGCGGCGCGAGGGCACCTTCTCGCGGATCTCGCTGATCCGCTGGTCGGCCTGCTCAAGCCACTGGCGGCTGATCGACACCGAGCGGAAGTCGTCGCGCAGCCGCCGCAGCTGGCTGCGCACCTCGCGCAGCTCGCGCTCAAGCTCTTCTTGCGCGGTCTGCCACTCGGCCTCGCGCCGCCGCTCGAAGTCGGCCAGCTCATCGGCCAGCCGCTCGCGGTACTTCTCCGCATCGCTGCGCGTGCTCTCGGCCTGCGCCAGCTCGCGCGCGGCCTCGCTGCGCTCGCGGTGGATGCCCGCCAGCAGGTCTTCCACCTGCACGTCCTCGTGGGCCATCACGCCGCGCGCGCGCTCCACGATCGCCGCATCCAGCCCCAGCCGCTCGGCGATGGCCAGCGCGTTCGAGCGCCCGGGCAGGCCGATGGTCAGCTTGTAGGTGGGCCGCAGCGTCTCCACATCGAACTCGACTGAGCCATTCACCACACCGGCGGTCGCATAGGCGAAAGCCTTCAGCTCGGCGTAGTGCGTGGTGGCGATACCAAGCACGCCCACCTCCAGCAGGCGCTCGATGATCGCCCGCGCCAGCGCCGCGCCCTCGATCGGGTCGGTGCCCGCGCCCAGCTCATCCAGCAGCACCAGCGCCAGCGGCGGCGCGGTCGACTCGGGGTCGCTCTCCCACGCGGCGTACCATCGCTCGCGCTCCTGGTGCAAGCCATCCAAGATGCGGATGATATTCACCATGTGCGAGGAGAAGGTTGAGAGGCTCTGCTCGATGCTCTGCTCGTCGCCGATGTCGGCAAAGATCTGGCCGAAGATCGGAAGCCGCGAGGGGTCGGACGCTGGGATGTGCAGCCCCGACTGCGCCATGGCCGCCAGCAGGCCGGTGGTCTTCAGCGCCACCGTCTTGCCGCCGGTGTTGGGGCCGGTGATCAGCAGCATCTGCGATTCGCCGCCCAGATACATGGTGGTGGGCACCACCTTGGATTGATCGAGCAGCGGGTGGCGTGCCGACTGCAGCAGCAGCGGCGGCTGGCCCTCGGGCAGCGGCTCCACCACGATCTCGGGCGCGGTGCAGCGCAGCAGGTTGCCATATTTCGCCATCGCAAAGGCCAGATCGAGGTCGGCGATCGCATCGGTGCCGCGCACGATCGCCTCGGCCTCGGCCCCCACCTGCTCGGAGATCTCGCCCAGAATGCGCGCCACCTCCTGCTCCTCGGCAAGCTGCAGCTCGCGCCAGCGATTGTTCAGCTCCACCACGGCCATCGGCTCGATGTACAGCGTCGCGCCGCTGCCCGACTGGTCGTGCACCAGCCCGCGCACAGTGCGCTTCGAGCCAGCCTTCACCGGCACCACATAGCGGCCATTGCGCACGGTGATGATCGGCTCCTGCAGGGCGTCGGCGTACTGCGACGAGCTGATCATGTTCTGCAGCTTATCCTGCAGGCGGTTAAACGACACGCGGATATCGCTGCGCAGCCGCCCCAGCGCCGGGCTGGCGCTGTCGAGCACGGTGCCATCCTCGCCGATAGCGCGACCGATCAGATCTTCGATCTGCGGCAGGCTCGGCAGGTTGAAGGCCAGATCCTGCACCATGCCAAAGCGCGCCGCATCCAGCCGCAGCAGCGCGGTGCGCAGCCTGCGGGCGCTGGCCAGCGTCTGCTGCACCTCCAGCAGCACTGGCGCATCCAGCACACCGCCGCGGCGGGCGTGGCCAGCGGCGGGGCGGATGTCGCGCGCGCCGCCGATGCTCAGGTCGGGCATCTCATCCATCAGCCAGCGGGCCTCGCTGGTGCGGCGCAGGCGCTCGCGCACCTCGATAGCGTTGGTGCTGGGCGTCAGGCTCAGCGCCAGCTCGTGCGAAGCCGAGAAGCTGGTATGTTTGGCCAACCGCTCAAGCACCTTGGGGAACTCAAGCGTTGAAAGGGTCTGTTGACTGATTGTCATAGGATTTAGAGCTGAAAGATAATATTTGCCTCGGGAGGCAGGAACGGATCAAGCGTGTGATAGATCACCGGCAGCACATAGCCGTGGAAGATGTCAATCAGCAGCGAGCTGCGGGTCGAGTTCTCCAGGCTCACGATGATCGGGTAGTTCATCGTCGATGAGAGCGTCTGATAGACAAAGATATCGCGCATCAGCAGCGCCAGCATGCCTAGCACGATCCCGCCCAGCAGCAAGCCCAGCAGCGAGCCAATGATGCGGTCGAGAAATTCGAGCGCACTCGGCATGCGCACATAGCGGAACGTGTAGAGGCCAGCCATCAATAGCAGTATGAACGAGACCAGCAGAATGATCGCGAATCCGGTCAGCTGCGATGCATATTGGGTCGAATGAAAGCGCGCTCGTAAGACTTCGCCCATCGGCTGGAAGTACAAGCTCGCCAGCACGATACTGACATAGAGCACGACGATGGCAATCGCAAGACGGATGATGCCTTCAAAAATACCGAGAAGCAGCGAACCGATTACAAGTAAGATAAAGAACAGATCGATGCCATTCATTCTCGCCTCCACGAACGTCTGCTGATACGCAGCGCATATTATAGCATGGCCCCTCACGCCAAAACGCCCAGGCCAGATGATCTGGCCTGGGCGTTTTGGCGGAGCAGCGGGCGCTCCACATGTTCGTGCGAGGGTGGGGCTACTCGTTCGGGTCGGCAGCGAGGCTGCGCCGCACCGGGGTCTTATATTCCGAGCGCCGCTTGAGGCCCACGGTGGCCAGCACGGGCGAGTCGCTGCCGTACTGGGCCACCACCTGGGTCTTCGCGCCCAGCACCAGCTGGTGCAGGTGCAGCCGCGCCTGCTGGCTGGCGCTGCGCGCCACCTGCAGGGCGTGCTCGGCGCGGATCTCGGCCTGGGCGGCGATCAGCACCGCATCGTTGGCGGCGATCAGGGCCTCGATGCTGAACGCGCTGTTGGCAGGGCGGTAGTCGGCCAGCTCCTGCAGGCGCACGATCAGCTCCTGATCAAAGCGTAGAGCCTCCCCACTGATTTTCTGGCTGTTTGGCATGGTAGAACTCCTTCAGTAGATCGTTCTATGTTGTATCAGCGCCAGATAACACGTTCATACTATAGTATGATGCGTAGTATATTGCCATATCTCTTTATTGCAGTGTCATGGCGATTGAGAATCATCCTCGTCATCTATTTCGCACCTTGATACACTCTTTATTTCTTGACGCATATCATGCCGCATAGAAACTATCTCACTGCCAAAGCATGTCTACCGCCCATCAACGACACCATACGGTTTCATACTCGCGCGATAATACAGGCATTTTTCGCTATCTGGGTTCCGAGCAGCATCGTAGACTCTACAAAGGCCAGCACCAGCACTGCTGGGCCGTGCCATCCGCATGGTCGGCCTGCCATACCCCAACCTATGCGCTAACTCTCCACGCCACAATCTGGGCCTCCAAGCTCTCACCTCCTGCCATGCTTCTTCACGCGTGTGTTTCCTTTCTTCACACCCCCCGCCATGCTTCTTCACGCGTGTGTTTCCTTTCTTCACACCCCCCGCCATGCTTCTTCACGCGTGTGTTTCCTTTCTTCACACCCCCCGCCATGCTTCTTCACGCGTGTATTTCCTTTCTTCACACCCCCCGCCATGCTTCCAAACATCCGTGTGAACAATGCAGCACGCTGCTGCTGTTTAGCAAACATTCGGCATACTAATGCGCAGCAATTCGCCATAAAGCATGCGCTCGCCGCTCCCCGGCTCGTACATTTCATATGCTTCTTCTTTCTCTGCCATACCTTATGTCTTAGTGGGAAATAACCCCTCCCTTGCACCTCGCGTCTTCGCGCCTTCGTGGTATGGGTCTTCTCCGAATCTTGGAGCCTTGAAGCCTTGGTGGGAAACAGCCCCTCCCATGCCCCTCGCGTCTTCGCGCCTTCGCGGCATGGGTCTTCTCCGAATCTTGGAGCCTTGGCGTCTTGGTGGGAAACAGCCCCGCAGGTCCGACGTTTGCCCGACTTGACATCCCACTTCCCCGCGTGCTATCATCCGCCCTGTGTGAAAACGCACAGCACCAGCGCCGACGAGGACACGTCGGCTGCGGCCAGCCCCAGGGAGGAAGCGCCACCGACTGCAAGCGCATCCGGCCACGGCCCAGCCCGATACCACCTCCGAGCTTGCCGCCAGAACGCACTAGCAACTAAGGCGGCACGGCTAGCCCCGTTATCGGCTCATCAAGGGGCCTGCCACCAGCAGCGGCGGCACGGCCTGAACTTGGGTGGAACCACGAAAGCACGCCTTTCGTCCCAACTGCGGGACGAGGGGCTTTTTTATTGCCGATGAGGCGTGGAGAACGCACATGGCGAGAAACAACCGGTATCGACAGGAACGACCACAGCGTCGCGGCTGCGGCTGCCTGCTGCCGCTGGTGATCCTGGTGTGGCTTGCGGTGGCCGTGGTGCTGGGCTACCAGTACTTTGTGCGCCCGCAGGTCAGCCAGCTGATCGGCCAGCGGCTCGCCGATCAGGTCGGGCCAGCTGCATCCAGCGAGGATGCCGAGGGGCCGGGCGATGTGATCAATGATCAGGCCGCGCAGGCCATCCCCACCATCGTGGCGGCTATCCCATCCGGCCAGCTGCGCATCTCGCAGGATCAGGCCAACGAGTTTTTGGCCAGCCAGCCGCTGGGGCCAATCGACAGCGCAAGCCTGCGCTTCACCCCCGGCGAGGTGCAGGTCGACATCAAGGCCCTAGGCACCACTAGCACCGCCCGCATGGGCCTGGCGGTGCAGGATGGCCGGATCATCACCGTCAACCCCAGCATCGATGGCCTGCTGGGCCAAGTGCTATCGCTCGACGAGCTGAGCGGCACTATCGAGACCAAGCTGAACGACCAGCTGGCCGCCCAAGGCCGCCGTGTGCGCGAGGTGCAGGTAAACCAGGGCGAGCTGCTGGTGACGATCGAGGACCAGTAGCGCAGGCTTTCGCCCATAGGTAGCGATCAAGATCGAACCGCCGTGAATGATTCGCGGCAGCAACATAGTGTTAGATGGAGGCTTTCCATGCCAGTCACGCCGCAAAACGACCCATACTACCGGCTGCGGCACTCGCTTGCCCATATCATGGCCCAGGCAGTGCTCGAAGAGTTCCCCTCGGGGAAGGTGGCCATCGGCCCGCCAATTGAAAATGGCTTCTACTACGACTTCGACCTGCCCCGCCCGCTCACGCCCGAGGATCTGGAGCAGATCGAGCAGCGCATGCGCAAGATCATCAAGGGCAACTTCGCCTTCGAGCGCCGTGTGGTAAGCGCCGACGAGGCCCGCGAGCTGTTCAAGGACCAGCCCTACAAGCTAGAGCTGATCGAGGGCCTGGCGCGGGGTGCCGATGACAACGGCGAGGAGGGCGCAGGCGCGGCGGGCGAGGGCGCGGTGATCACCACGTATCGCCACGACACGTTCGAGGATCTCTGCCGTGGCCCGCACGTGGAGCGCACGGGCCAGATCGCGGCCAACGGCTTCAAGCTGATGAGCATCGCGGGCGCGTACTGGCGCGGCGATAGCTCGAAGCCCATGCTCCAGCGCATCTATGGCACGGCCTGGAACAGCAAGGGCGAGCTGGCCGAGTATCTCAACCGGCTGGAGGAGGCCCGCAAGCGCGATCACCGCAAGCTGGGCAAAGAGCTGGGGCTGTTTTTCTTCTCCGACGATGTTGGCCCTGGCATCCCGCTGTTCACGCCCAAGGGCGAGATGCTGCGCCACCTGATGGAGACGTATGTGCGCGATGTGCAGACGCGCTACGGCTACCAGCACGTCTGGACAGGCAACATCGTAAAGGAGCAGCTCTACCGCAAGTCGGGCCACTACGACAACTACTCGGATGTGATGTTTCCGCCGATGGTGGACAAAGACGAGGTATACCGGCTCAAGCCGATGAACTGCCCCAGCCATATGACTCTCTACAACGAGATGGGGCTGCACTCGTACCGCGACTTCCCCATGCGCTTCGCGGAATTTGCCACGCTCTACCGCTACGAGATCAGCGGCACGCTCTCGGGGCTCACGCGCGTGCGCTCGCTGACGCAGGATGACTGCCATGTGTTCTGCACCGAGGATCAGATCCAGGAAGAGTTCTCGCTGGCGCTGAATCTCATCCGCGAGGTGCTGCAGACCTACCAGATGACGGACTACCGCGTCCAGCTCTCGCTGCCCGCAGCCGAGGGCAAGTATGTGCGCGACGAGGAGAAGTGGTCGAAGGCCATCGCAGCGCTCAAAGCGGCGCTGGATGCCAACCAGGTGCAGTACGAGGCGGTCGAGGGCGAGGCCGCGTTCTACGGCCCCAAGGCCGACTTTATGGCCAAGGACGCGCTTGGGCGCGAGTGGCAGCTCTCAACCATCCAGGTAGATTTCATCCAGCCCGCGCGGCTGGGCTGCGAGTACATCGGCGAGGATGGCCAGCCCCACACGCCGGTGCTCATCCACCGCGCGGTCACCGGATCGACGGAGCGCTTCCTGGGGGTGATGATCGAGCACTTCGGCGGGGCCTTCCCCACCTGGCTTGCGCCGGTGCAGGTATCGATCATCCCGATCTCGGATGAGAAGCACGGCGACTACGGGCGGCAGCTGAAGGCCAAGCTAGAGGCGGCGGGCGTGCGCGTGGAGCTGAACAACTCGAAGGACCGCATGCAGGCCAAGATCCGGCAGGCCCAGTTGCAAAAGATTCCGTACATGCTTATAATCGGCGACAAGGAGCAGGAGGCCGGGGCCGTGGCGGTGCGCAAGCGCAGCGGCGAGGACTTGGGCGCGCTCCCGGTCGATGAGTTCCTGGCCCGCGTGCTTGAGGAGATCCGCACGCACGCAGTGTAGCCAGCCGTTGAGGGCGGTGTGCGGCGCACGCAGCACCCATCGCCCAGCATACAGTAACGCAGGAGCGGGCGGCACACCACCGCCCGCTCACTCTTACGCAGGCCTGCCCCGCGCGGGCAGAGGAAGGAGCGGCTGCATGGGACGATTTTTGATCGGCTTGTTGGTTGGCGCGGCGACTGGGGCTGCCGTGGTCTACTTCGCCGCCCCGCGCTCGGGCAATATGCAGCGCAAGCAGCTGAAGAGCCTGTGGGACGGCGCGGTCGAGGCCGCGCGCGATGCCAGCAGCATGCGCACCCAGGAGCTATGGGCCGAATACCACGCGCGCATCGGGGGCAAGAACTAACCAATGGATCTTCGCACCGCGCTCGGCAATATTCACCGCGACCCCGACTGGTGGCGCAAGGTGCTCACCGGCGGCGCGCTGACGCTGACGGTCTTCGGGGCGCCGTGGTCGGCTGGGCTGGCGGTGGAAAGCTTGGAGAACGTGCGGCGCGGCTACCCATCCCCGCTGCCACCCTCGGTCGACTTCGGCGGGCGCTATGTGATCGGCCTGTTCGCCCTGATCATCGACTTTTTGTTTTTTGCCATACCGCTGTTTGTGCTGGGCATGCTGTTTATCTGCGGTATCGGCAGCATGGCCTTCAGCCAGAGCGGCCAGGTTTCGCCGCTAATCTCCGGCGGCGCGGCGGCGGTGATCGCGCTGTTCTTGCTGGCCGTCTTCGCCAGCAGCATCGCGCCAGCGGGCCGCCTGATCTATAGCGCCGAGGGCGATATCGAGCAGGCGCTCAGCATGGCCACAGTGCGCCGCGCCTTCGACCCGCAGCTGCGCGGGGCCTACGCGCGGGCGCGGCTGCGCTCGCTGGTGGGCTACATCCCCTTCACTCTCTTTCTTGCCATCCTCTGGCTCACCTCGGGCCTGGTCTTCCCCGGCAGCTGGCTGCTCACCCTCATCCTGCTATGGCTGGCCTGCAGCGCGCTGACCTACGCCCACCTGGTGGTGGCCCAGCTCTACGGCGATGCCGAGCGCGCCAGCTGGTAGCCAAAGCCACCCTGCAACCTTTTGCCCCGAAGTGCGTAATACCTGTGTAGTTAGTGCTATTGTGAAACGAGTAGATCGCTAGGGACGCATACGATACGAAAGGAACGAGCGCATGGACATTGGGAAAGCCTTTGGCTTCGTCTTTGAGGACGAGCGCTGGATCACAAAGGTGCTGATCGGCGGCCTGCTGGTCTGGATCCCCATCGTGAACTTTGCGGTATTCGGCTACATGCTGAAGGTCGCCGAAAACGTAGCCAAGGGATCAAGCACCCCGCTGCCCGAGTGGTCGGACTTTGGCGACCTCTTTATGCGCGGGCTGTACTACGTCATCATCTACATCGTCTACTCGCTCCCCTCAATCATCGTCAGCTGCATCTTCGGTGTGATCCAGGGGGGCCTGACCGCATCGGCTGACCAGAGTAGCGACGCCGCAGCAGGCGGTGTTGTTCTGCTCGCCTGCATTGGCAACATCATCACGTTGGTGCTGAGCATCGGCACCATGTTTGTGCTGTACCCGGCGCTCGCCCGCTATGTGGCCACCGGCTCGCTCAGCGAGGCCTTCAAATTTGGCGAGGTGTTCTCCTCGGCTCGTGCGAACGTGAGCACCTGGGTGATGGTCATCCTGGTCGCTATCCTCGCAGGGCTGGTCGGCTCGCTTGGTCTGATCGCCTGTGTCATCGGTGTTATCTTCACGCTGTTCTACGCCCAGGTGGTGCAGGGCCACGTGCTTGGCCAGGCCATCGTGAAGACTGGCCTGCTGCCCGCCTACGGCGACACCCCGGCACCCTATGTGCCGCCCACGTCATACCAGTAGGCTTGACGCCATTCTAGGCATACCCTCATGCCGCCCTCACACACCAGAGAGGGCGGCATTTTTCCGCCGCCGGGCTGGGCGCTACTGCTGGCCCAATTCGGCGCACGACCGCTGCTTCACACCACGGCCTGAGAAGAGCTGGATCGCTGGCCGATCGATCCGAAAGAGACGGGAGAGCAACAGATGGACATTGGGAAAGCCTTTGGCTTTGTCTTTGAGGACGAGCGCTGGATCACAAAGGTGCTGATCGGCGGCCTGCTGATCTGGATCCCCATCGTGAACTTCGCGGTATTTGGCTACATGCTGAAGGTCGCCGAGAACGTAGCCAAGGGATCGAGCACCCCGCTGCCCGAGTGGTCGGACTTTGGCGACCTCTTTATGCGCGGGCTATATTACATCGCCATCGCGGTGGTCTATGCCATCCCGCTCATCGTGCTCTACTGCGGCCTAATGGCGCTCGTGGGCGGCGCAGGCGTGGCTTCCGACCAGGGCAACGACGCCGCCGCTGGCGGGCTGGGCCTAGTGGCCTGCTTTGGCTACCTGGTGCTGTTTGTGTTGGCCATCCTCACCACGCTGGTGCAATTCCCGGCGGTCGCTCGCTACGTAGCCACCGGCTCGCTCAGCGAGGCCTTCAAGGTTAGCGAGGTGATCGCCGCAACGCGGGCCGAGATTGGCACCTGGATCATGGTGATTGTGGTTGTCATCCTTGCAAGCATCGTGGGCCAGCTTGGCACTATCGCATGCGGCGTTGGCGTGCTGTTCACGCTGTTCTACGCCCAGGTGGTGCAGGGCCACGCGCTGGGCCAGGCGATTGTGAAAACCGGCCTGCTGCCCACCTATGGCGATGCTCCGGCACCCTACGTGCCGCCCACGTCGTACCAATAGGCCGCGCTTAAGCCCCAGGCTTGCCAAGGCCGCCCCAGCGCCACGCTGGGGCGGCCTTCGTGCGCCGCACAGCGCTGGGGCGCGACGATCTTGCGTACCACAGCCCCCGCTCTCTTTCACTGCTTTGCGGCGCATGGCTGCTGCTGGCTCTTCGTACCTTGGTGTCTTGGTGATAAACACTCCTCGCCCCCTGCGCGCCCTTGTGCCTTCGTGGTATTCGTCCCCTTCCAGCCCTTGGTACCTTGGTGTCTTGGTGAGAAACACCGCTGGGCGGCACAGCAGCGGCCAACTTGGTATAATAGATCTCACACTCTCAACAAGCCACGGCCTACGCGCCGTAGAAGGAGCGTCCGTGTCTCTCCGCCGACCTCCATTTCGGCTACGCGAGTTTGCGTACCCTGCGAATATCCTGACGATCATCCGGCTGGTGCTGCTGCCCTTCGCGCTGCGGGCCATGCGCCGCCCCGAGGACAAAGGCAAGGCCCTGGCACTGCTGGGCGCGGCCATGTTCACCGATGCCATCGACGGCCCGATCGCCCGCAGGCGCGGCGAGATCTCCGCGCTGGGCAAGCTGCTCGACCCGATCGCCGACAAGCTGTTCCTCGATGGCACCGCCGTCACGCTCAGCCGCTACCGCGACTTCCCGTGGTGGATCACGGGGCTGCTCATCCTGCGCGATCTGGTCATCCTGGGCGGCGGCACCATCATCTACCGCCGCAAGACCGAGATTGTCTCGGCGCACCCGGCAGGCAAGCTCACCACGGTGTCGCTCACCGGCGCGATGCTGCTCTACCTGGCCGACGGCCCGCGCAGCGGCAAGCCAGCGCTCTACCTCTCGCTCATCCCCTTCAGCGCCTCGCTTATCGCCTACATCGGCTCGTTCGTGCAGCACATGCGCAGGCGCGGCGACGCGCAGCCCGAGGCCCCCGCCGAGCAGGGCTAGCGCCGCCGCCAGCACCCCAGCGACGCCCCGCAGGCAGGCTAGCGCCAGCGAAAAACCTGCTACAATCGGGCGCTGCTATCCAAACGCCGGGGGCAGCCAGCGGCGCGCACAGGAGCGGCGCGGAAACGCGCCCGCCAGGCCACCGCACGCGCGCCGCTGCGGCCCTCGGCCAATCACACACATAGGTAGGACATGACGATCTCTCTTATCGTACACGGTGGGGCGTGGGAGATACCCGATGCCGAGGTGGCCGAGCACCGCGAGGGGGTCGAGCGCGGCATCGCGGCGGGCTGGGCCGTGCTTGAGGCGGGCGGCAGCGCGCTGGACGCCGTAGAGGCGGCGGTGCGCGTGCTGGAGGACGCGCCGATCTTCGACGCGGGCACCGGATCGGTGCTGAACAGTGACGGCAACATCGAGATGGACGCCGCGATCATGGATGGGCAGACCCTGCGCTCCGGCGGGGTGGCCGCGATCTCGCGGATCAAGAACCCGATCTCGCTGGCCCGCCACGTGCTCGACAGCGACGTGGTGCTGCTGGTGGGCCAGGGGGCCGAGCGCTTCGCCGAGGGCGTGGGCATACCTCGCTGCCAGGCCGAGGAGCTGATCGTCGAGCGCGAGCGCATCCGCTGGGCCAAGATCAAGGCCAGCGGCGCGCGCACCCAGGATGCCTTCATGGGCCAGCCCCACGATACGGTGGGCGCGGTGGCCCTCGACCAGCACGGCAATATCGCCGCGGCCACGTCCACCGGCGGCACGCCCAACAAGATGCCTGGCCGCGTGGGCGACTCGCCCCTGATCGGCGCGGGGCTGTACGCCGACAACCAGACCGGCGGCGGCTCGTCCACCGGCTGGGGCGAGTCGATCATCAAGGTGCTGCTGGCCAAGACCGCCACCGACGCCATCGATCGGTTTGGCGACCCGATGATCGCGGCGCGGCACGCCGTGGATCTGCTGCACCGCCGTGTGGGCGGCTATGGCGGCATCATTCTGCTGGGCAGCGATGGGACGCCGGGCCTGGCCTTCAATACGCCGCGCATGGCCTACGGCTACCGGGTGCAGGGCGGCGAGACTGTGGTGGGCATAGACCCCGTGGTATAATGCCAGCGGCAAACGGCGGGCTGCACGCCAGAGGCGGCGTGTCCAGACGCCGTGATGCGAGAGAACTAAGGAGAATATCCTGTGGCAAAACAACAGTGGAGCCAGCCGCCGGCGATCGAGATCGACCCGGCGAAAACCTACCGCGCGACCATCGCCACCACCCGTGGCAATATTGTGCTTGACCTCTACCCCGAGCACGCCCCGAAGACGGTCAACAACTTTGTGTTCCTGGCCAAGCAGGGCTTCTACGACGGCCTGAAGTTCCACCGCGTGATCAGCAATTTCATGATCCAGGGCGGCGACCCGACGGGCACCGGCACCGGTGGCCCCGGCTACAAGTTCGAGGATGAGACCCGCAACAACCCGCTCAAGCACGAGACGGGCGTGATCTCGATGGCCAACGCGGGCGCCAACACCAACGGCAGCCAGTTCTTCATCACCCACTCGCCCCAGCCGCACCTGAATGGCAAGCACACTGTGTTTGGCAAGGTGATCCAAGGCCAGGAGGTGGTCGACAGCATCCGCCAGAACGACGTGATGAACACCGTCACCATCGTCGAGCTGTAGCGCAGCATACCAGCGGGCGGGCCAGGGGTTCCTGGCCCGCCCGTTTGCTTTGCCCGCGCGCCGCGCTACTTCTCCAGCGTGCGCATGTAGGCGATCAGCGCGCGCAGCTCCTCATCGGTGATCGGCACACCCACCATAGTGCCGATCTGGAAGCTGCCGCCCTGGCGGATGAACGCGCCCAGCGCCTCGTCGGTGATCGGCTCGCCATTCGGCAGCTTGCCGCCGTAGTCTACGCCGCTGGGCAGCACCGGCCCGCCCGGCTGGTACAGCCCGGCCAGCCCCGGCCCGATGCCCGATGCGGTGGTGGTGGCGTGGCACGACATGCAGCGCACGCGGTAGATCGACTCGCCCCGGTCCACCAGGGGGTCGCCAGAGCCGCCGCCCTTCGGCGGCACCAGCAGCAGCATCGCCACTACCCCAGCCACAGCCAGCAGCCCCACCCCGATCAGAAGAATCACCAGCGGTCGCCTCGCAGCAGGCATCAGAAACCTCGCTCGTTTTCAGAAATGGCACCATCGCACGCCGCCCGCGCCCGCCGAGGCTCGCCCGCGCACCCAAGGCAGATCGCACAGCGACCCTAGCATACCATCCCGTGGCAGCCACGCGCCGAAAAACATGGTTAGCATCTGATAACAGCGGGCGGCGGGGCAGCCGCGCAGGCCACACCCGCCGCAGGCGAGGCCGGGGCTAGGGGCGCAGCGGCTCGATAAACACCGCGCGGATCTTCGCGGCGATCTGGGCCTGGCTCTGGCCTAGGTCGAAGCGCTGGAGCGCGAAGAAGGTAGGGGTGAGCGTGGCGATGATCGCGTGGGCGGTGAAGTCGGCATCCAGGCGGCGCAGCGCGCCCTGCTGGGCGGCCTGGCGCAGCAGCCCGGCGAGATGCGCGTGCATCTGCTGGTAGAGCGGGGTGTGGCAAAAATCAGGTCGATTGGGCTTGCATGCCTCGTGCTGCATCACCGCCAGCATGGGGATGTGCGAATCGGTCATGGCGATCAGATCGGCCAGCAGCCGATCGATCTTGTCGAGCACCGAGACATCGGGCGAGGATAGGGCGCGCAGGGCATCCAGGCGGGCAAGGAAGCAGTCGATGTCGCTGGCCAGCAGCGCCTCGCACAGCAGGCCCTTGTGGGCGAAGCGGCGGTAGAGCGTGCCCTGGCCCACCTTGGCGGCGCGGGCGATCTCGTGCATGGTGGTGTGCTCGACGCCCTGCTGGGCGAAGAGCGCGCGGGCGGCGGCCAGGATCTGAAGGCGGTTCTCGGCGGCGTCGCAGCGCTCGCGGCGCTCGGGGGCGTACACGTCGTTGTGCTCAATCATGGCAGGCTCGTTTTCAGCGTCGATCATAGGCAGAGCAAGGGTAGCGCGATCTCGTACGAAAGAACGATGCCGCGCAGCTTGACAAGCGGACAGGTGTCCATTATATTCAAGGAAGTGGACATATGTCCATTTCACTATCTTACCCGCAAATTGTACTATGTCAACGGGAGCATTCCTCGCATGAATCAACCTGAGCTAAGCATGCGTGCCAAAATTCTTGGCATGGCAGGGCTGGCGCTGGTGCTCTTTCTGGTCTCGCTCGACCAGACTGTGGTGGGCACTGCCATGCCGCGCATCATCGCCGATCTGAACGGCTTCGAGCTTTACGCATGGGTCACCACGGCCTACCTGCTCACCGAGACAGCGGTCATCCCGATCGTGGGTAAGCTGGGCGACATCTACGGGCGCAAGTGGATCACGATCGCGGGTGTGGCCGGGTTCCTGATCTCCAGCGCGCTGTGCGGCATGGCCAGCTCGATGGAGTGGCTGGTGGTCTGCCGTGGCATCCAGGGCATCAGCGGCGGCGCGATCTTCGGCACGGTGTTCACGCTCACCGCCGACATCTTCCCGAACCTAAAGGACCGGGCACGCTACCAGGGCATCCTATTCGCGGTCTTCTCGCTCTCCAGCGTGGTGGGGCCGGTGGTTGGCGGCTGGCTGACCGACGCGCTGAACTGGCGCTGGGTGTTCTACATCAACCTGCCGCTGGGCATCCTGGCCATGTTCGTGCTGCCGATCGTGCTGCCGCAAAGCCATCGCCAGCCCAACGCCAAGATCGACTACTGGGGCGCGCTGACAATCACCGTGGCGGTGGTGGCGCTGCTGACCGCGCTGGAGACGGCGGGCGCAGGCGAGAGCTGGGGATCGCCACTGGTGCTGGGCGGCCTGATCGTGGCTCTGGCGGCCTTCGCGATCTTTGTGCCGATCGAGCGCCGCGCCGCCGAGCCGATCATTCCCTTCGACCTGTTCCGCAACCGCACCATCACCTCATCGACGATCGTACAGTTTATGATGGGCATCGTGATGTTCGGGGTGGCGCTCTATGCGCCGCTGTTTGTGCAGGGCATCATGGGGCTGTCGGCAAGCGCCTCCGGCATGGTGATGATGCCCATGGCGATCACAATGCCGATCAGCGGTATCATCACCGGCCAGCTGGTGGCCCGCATCGGGCGGGTCAAGCCACTGCTGCTGGTGGGCGTGGCGCTGATGACCGTAGCACTGGTGCTGATGACCACACTGACCATCGCGAGCAGCCCGATCACGATCAGCATCTACATGTTTGTGCTGTCGCTGGGCATGGGCATGATCATGCCGCTCACCACGCTCTCGGTGCAGGCCAGCGTATCGCCGCAGAGCATGGGCGTGGCGACCTCGGCTACGCAGTTCATCCGCTCGATCGGGGCGACCGTGGGCACGGCGCTGATCGGCACGCTGGTGACCAACGGCTACCGCGCCAACTTGGCCAGCCACGCGGCCCAGGGCACGCCCAGCGAGGCGCTGACCGCGCTGCACGCGCCCAACGCCCTGATCAACCAGCAGAAGCTGCAGGAGCTGACCCAGATCATGTCAGGCCTGCCCAACGGCGCGCAGCTCACCCAGGCGCTGCTGGGAACAGCCCGCCAGGTGTTGGCCGACGCCATCCGCTCGGGCTTCCTGCTGGCGCTCGGCGCGGGGCTGCTGGCCGTACTGGGCGCGCTGCTGATGACTAACCTGCACCTCGACGATGCCCACCGCAGCCCCGGCCCCGGCGCAGAGCACGCCCCGACCCCGCTGGCCGCAGCCGACTAGGCACACCGCACCAAGAAGAAAATAACAAAAGGGCAGCTGGGATCGATGTCCCAGCTGCCCTTTTTGTGCGTCCAGAGCCTCGCTCAGCGCCATCTACGCCTCCGCCCAATACAGCGCTGTTCGCACGATAAACCGGTGTGTAAGCGCTGGCGCAGAACGGCGCTCTAGAAGCCCTCAGCTCCTTAACCACGAACTACGTGAAGAGCCGATCGAGTGATTCGAGTCAACCTGGCCTGAGCGTGGCACTGAAGACAAAGGCCTACACCAGAGCCATAGAGAGCTGCCCATTGCCAGCAAAAAGCCAGCCGCACCCTTTTGGATACGGCTGGCTTTTGCTGGCGGGGAGGGTGGGATTCGAACCCACGTTGGTGTTACCCAAACTCGTTTTCGAGACGAGCACGTTCAACCACTCTGTCACCTCCCCGTATTCAATTGTCAAAGTTCGGCGGCTGCAACCTTTGCAGGCGCAACCGCCGACTTGTTTGGTGACCTCGGCGCGACTCGAACGCGCGACCTTTTCCTCCGCAGGGAAACGCTCTAATCCACTGAGCTACGAGGCCATATTTTCTATCGCCGTTTGTTTACCAGAACTCTCTCGACGTGCGTTATAATACCATACTCTCTAAAAAAAAGCAAATCGACCATTTTCAGCATCAGGAAGGGTTATATGGCATCTGCTACGTTTCCTCTTTCCACCAATATTAGGCGCATCTGCAGCAGTTTAGCATTACGTTTCCTCTTTCCACCAATATTAGGCGCATCTGCAGCAGTTTAGCATGCAGATGCGCCTCTGGAAGCTCTACTGATTCAGCTTCTGGCGGGCCTTGCCCTTCAGGCGCTCGGCTTCGCCCTCGGCCTCCAGCTGGGGATCATCGACCAAATCACCGACGGCGCTCTTAACCCCACCAGTAACCTGCTCGCCAACCCCACGGGCGTGATCGATAGCCTTGGCGGCCTCGTGGCGCGCCTTGCCCTCGGTCTCCTCAGCGCGGCCCTCGGCCTCCAGCTCGGCATCGTTGGTGACATGCCCAATGCCCTGCTTCAGCTTGCCCTTCAGCTCCTCGGCCTTGCCTTTGATCTTCTCTTCATTCGACATGATTGTAGCCTTTCTGCTTCTTCGCATTCTTGTGGATCTATAGGCAGAAAGCGTGCCAGGACTCAGCAGCTCCCTCCAGAGGAATCTGAAGGAAGATTGGCATAGAGCAATATGCGGCCTCATCAAGCACAGAAGGGGATCGAGATTGGCAGCCATAGCCTCACAGCGCACAAAAAAACCACCACCTGAACCTTCGTCCAGGTGGTGGGGGTTGGTAGCGGCGGGTGGATTCGAACCACCGACCTTCGGGTTATGAGCCCGACGAGCTGCCACTGCTCCACGCCGCGTCAGCTGCCAGCACCCGTGATGCCCTCCTCGGGCGCCACGGGTGGCCAGCAGGCTTGGTTGTTTGGTGGGCGCGCGGACCTTGTCTCCCAGCTCCAGGGGAGCCAGTACCTTCAGCGCTGCGGTGTTTCACGACCCGGTTCGAGATGGGACGGGGTGGGGCCACCGCGCTCAACGCACGCCACTGGCTCAGGGGTGCAGCCCCTCGCCAACCAACTGCTGCAAGTCTGTTCTCGGTCCTCGTCCCTTCCCCCATCGGCCACCGCCACCGCAGGCGCGTCGCGCCCACGCTCGTGGCAGGCCAGGGAAGCCCTCGTCCATGCGCACTGGCTCCCTCCATCGGTCACCCGACCTCCAGGGCCAGCCGCTCATCCCAGTCGTCTCCTGGGGGACTTACCTGTCCGAGACAGCGAGGTTAGCTTCTTCGGGCGTGGTTCCCACTTAGATGCTGTCAGCGGTTCTCACTTCCGGCC